>CAOJVE010000044.1 GCA_948444865.1 uncultured Lachnospiraceae bacterium | reverse complement strand
AAAAAACAGGGAAACGCAAAAAAATGTGCCTGTCCCGCCGTATGTTTCTTGCCAAATCTGCACACACTGTCCTTAGTATGGAAAGATTGTAACAAGAAATTACAAGGGAGGCAGATATGGAGAAACAGCAGGAAGTCCGGCCATTTGGCATGGCGGATAAAATCGGATATATGTTCGGTGATTTTGGAAATGATTTTACGTTTATTCTGTCGTCTGCATTTATGCTGAAATTTTACACAGACGTGATGGGAATCGCGCCGGGGGTAGTCGGGACGCTGATGATGGCGGCTCGGTTTATCGACGCTTTCACGGATGTGACCATGGGGCAGATCGTGGACCGTTCCAAGCCGACCAAAGACGGGAAGTTCAAGCCCTGGATTAAGCGGATGTGCGGGCCGGTGGCCATTGCGTCTTTTCTGATCTACCAGTCGGGGCTGGCTAATATGTCCTATGGTTTTAAAGTGATCTGGATGGCGGTCACTTATATTTTGTGGGGGTCTATTTTTTACACGGCGGTGAATATCCCCTACGGCTCTATGGTTTCTGCGGTTTCCAGCGATCCCAAGGAGCGGGCCGAGCTGTCCACCTGGCGGACCATCGGCGCCACGCTGGCCGGTCTGGTCATCGGCGCGGGCACGCCGATCGTCGCTTTTGTGGTAGTGAACGGCAACACGGTGTTGTCCGGGCCCCGAATGACGGCAATTTCCGGCGTGTTCGCAGTGGCGGCCATTGTCTGCTATCTGCTTTGCTTCAAGCTGGTGCAGGAGCGGGTGCCCATCGAGGCCAACAACCAGCGGCTGGATATTGGCAGGCTGCTGAAAAGCCTGGTGACAAACCGGGCGCTGCTGGGAATTATCGCCGCGTCCATTTTGCTTTTGCTGGCGCAGCTGGGCATGCAGGGGATCTCCGGCTACGTGTTCCCCAATTTCTACGGCTCCGCCCAGGCGCAGTCCCTGTCCTCGTTGACCAGCAGCATCGCCATGCTTGTGATCTGCGCGCCCTTCGCCGTGAAGCTGTCCGCCAGATTTGGCAAAAAGGAGCTTTCCATCGCGTCCTGTCTCGCCGGGGCCGTCGTCTATCTATTGTGCCTGTTTTTGCGGCCGGCCAACGCATACGTCTATGTAGTCTTTTTCACCCTGGCGTTTGTGGGCCTCGGATTTTTCAATATGGTGATCTGGGCAATGATCACGGACGTGATCGACGACGCGGAGATTCAGAACAAAGTTCGGGAAGACGGAACCATTTATTCGGTGTATTCATTTGCCAGGAAAATCGGGCAGGCGCTTTCTTCCGGCCTGGTGGGCGCTCTTCTGAGCATGATTGGATACAGTCAGGCCACAGCCTTCGACCCGGAAGTGACGCGGCGGATTTTTGACATGTCCTGCATTGTGCCAAGCGTGGGCCTGGCGGCGGTGGCGGTGGCGCTGTTTTTCATCTACCCGCTGAACAAAAAACGGGTGGAACAAAACGCCAAGGAGCTGGAGCGGATGCGGGCCGAGGAGGGATTATGAATCCAAAGAAATATTTAATCTGCGTAGATTCCGACGGCTGCGCCATGGACACCATGAACAGCAAGCACATCAAATGCTTTGGGCCTTATATGGTAAAGGAATGGGGGCTGGAAAACTGGGAAGGCCCCATTTTAAAAAGGTGGAATCAAGTGAACCTCTATGCCATGACCAGAGGCATCAACCGCTTCCAGGGGCTTTACCGGGCGCTGGCGGAAATTGCGGAAAAATACACGCCCATAGACGGCCTGGAAGAGTTGCGCGACTGGGTGGAACTTACGCCGGAGCTGTCCAACGAAGCGCTGCAGCGGGAAATCAGGAAGACGGACAGCTTTATTTTGAAAAAAGCCTTGCGCTGGTCAGAAGAGGTTAACCAGGGCATACAGGCCCTGGATGGAAAAGAAAAGCTGCCCTTTCCCGGCGTGAAGGAAGCGCTGGCCCAGGCGCGGGATTTTGCGGATCTGGCTGTGGTGTCCTCGGCAAACCGGCAGGCGGTGGTGGAAGAGTGGGAGGCCCACGGGCTGATGCCCTACATGAAGGAAGTGATGGCCCAGGACGCGGGAACCAAAGCGCGATGCATCCAAAAGCTGGCCCAGAAGGGCTACGACCGGAACCGGATTCTCATGGTGGGCGACGCGCTGGGCGATTACAAGGCGGCCCAGGAAAACGGCGTGTATTTTTATCCCATTCTGGCGCAGCGGGAAGCCGAATCCTGGGAAGAGTTCCGGGTGGAGGCCATGCCCCGGCTCAAAGACGGCGCGTACGGCGGAAGCTACCAGAAAGAAAAACTGAAAGCGTTCACGGAAAATCTAAAATAAATAGTTTCACGAGTTTGGTCAAAACAAACAAAACAGAGCTCAAAACCGTTTTGCCCAAACTCTGGTTAGTGGAAAGGGCGTTTCGTAAATGTTTAATCGAAATAAATGAAAGAAGAGGAGGCACAGCCATGGTTGACTTAAGATCCAACCCTTACTATCTGGACGAAGAAGGCTGCAAGTGGGTGGAAGACACGATATCCGGCATGACGGATGAAGAGAAAGTGGGCCAGTTGTTCTTTCAGCTCACCCAGTCCCAGGAGGAGGATTATCTGAAAGAGCTGATGGAAAAATACCATCTGGGCGGCTGCCGCTACAATGGCGCCCCAGGAAAAACAATCCAGGAGCAGAACCGGACGCTGCAGAAATACGCCAAAATTCCCATTATCATCGCCTGCAACACCGAGGCGGGCGGGGATGGCGCCTGCGCGGACGGAACGCCCATCGGCTCGGAGGTGAAGATCGCGGCCACGGACAACGAGGAATACGCCTATGCCCTGGGAAAAATGGCCAACGAGGAGGCCGCGGCCATCGGCTGCAACATGGCGTTTGCGCCGGTCTGCGACATTGTATTTAACTGGGAAAATTCAGAAATCATCAACCGCGCGTTCGGAAACGACCCCGAGCGGGTGGCGAAAATGAGCGCGGCCTACCTGCGCGGCGCCCACACCGTCCCGGGATTCGCCTGCGCCGCCAAGCATTTTCCCGGAAACGGGCTGGACTTCCGGGACGCCCATCTGTCCAACAACGTCAACGACCTGGACGAAAAAGAGTGGGACGAGAGCTACGGCATGGTCTATAAGACCCTGTTTGAAAACGGCCTGGAAGCCATCATGGCCGGACACATTATGTTGCCCAAGTACGCCAAAGCCCTCAACCCGGATTTGAAAAACAAAGACATGCTGCCCGCCACCCTAAGCCGGGAAATCATGACCGGGCTTCTGCGGGAAAAAATGGGCTTCAACGGCATGGTTGTCACCGACGCGTCCCACATGGTGGCCATGACGAACCGGATGAAACGGGCGGATATGCTCCCGCTGGCCATCAACGCCGGCTGCGACATGTTCCTTTTCTTCAACGACCCAGAAGAGGACTACGGGGTCATGTTAAACGCCTACCAGAAAGGGATTATTCCCGAAGAGCGGATGCGGGAAGCTTTAACGCGCATCCTGGGCCTGAAAGCCCACATGGGACTGCACAAAAAGGACAAAGAGAAACTGGTTCCCTCGCCGGAAGTCCTGGAGCAGACGCTGGGAAAAGGTGAATACAAGGAAATGCAGAAAACCATCAGCCAGGAGAGCCTAACCCTGGTGAAATACAAAGACAAGGACGTGCTGCCCATGAAGCCGAAACGCTACAAACGGATCATGATCGTGCACATCAAAGGCGCGGGAGGCCCCATGGGCGAAATCATGCGGATGATGGGCATGCCCGGCGGCGCCAACGCGGCGGAGCTTCTGAAAAATAAACTGTGCGAAAAAGGCTTCGACGCGTTCATCTATGAAAGTCCTCTGGAGAACATGAAAAAGCGCGTGGAAGAAGGGGAAAAGCCCAGCCTGAATCTCTACTTTGCGGGAAAACACGCCATTTCGGATTTCGTCAAGGACATGGATCTGGTAATCACCCTCTGCGACGTCCAAAGCGGAAGGCCGGCGTTCGGCATGTCCAAAGGCGGCGGTGAAATCCCCTGGTACGTGTTCGAGATTCCGGTGATCGTCATCGGCTGCGGCCAGCCTACCATGCTGGCGGACATTCCCCAGGCGAGAACTTATATCAATGTTTACGACACGAAGGAAAGCACATTCGACGCGCTTGTGGAAGCCCTGATGAAAGGGCCGGGCGCCTTCAAAGGAAAAGATCCCATCGACAGTTTCTGCGGGCTGTTCGATGCGCATTTATAGAAAGGGGGAAGCGCCATGCAGATGACATTGCGGTGGTACGGTTCCAAACATGACACCGTAACCCTAAAGCAGATCCGCCAGATTCCAGGCGTGACGGGAGTGATCACGACCCTGTACGACGCCCAGCCGGGAGAAGTCTGGGACCGCAAGCGGATACGCGCCATGAAAGAAGAAGTAGAAGCCGCCGGACTTTCGGTGGCGGGCATCGAGAGCGTGAACATTCACGACGCGATCAAAACCGGCAGCGAAGACAGGGACAAATATATCGCCAACTATATCGAGACCCTGGAAAATCTGGGAAAAGAAGACCTGCATCTGGTCTGCTATAACTTCATGCCGGTGTTCGACTGGACCCGGACGGAGCTGGCGCGGGAGCGGGAGGACGGCTCCACTGTGCTGGCTTACACCCAGGAAGCCGTGGATGCGCTGGACCCGGAGAAAATGTTCGATTCCATCGCGGGCGACATGAACGGCACAGTCATGCCGGGTTGGGAGCCGGAGCGCATGGCCCAGGTGAAAAGCCTTTTCGAGCTGTATAAAGATATGGACGAAGAGAAACTATTTTCCAACCTGGTTTATTTTCTGAAAAAAATCATGCCGGTCTGCAACGAATACGACATCAAAATGGCCATCCACCCGGACGATCCGGCCTGGAGCGTATTCGGCCTGCCCCGGATCATCAACAATAAGAAAAATATCCTGCGGGTTATCGACGCGGTGGCCGATTCCCACAACGGAGTCACCTTCTGCACCGGCTCCTTCGGAACCAGCCTGGACAACGACCTGCCGGACATGATCCGCGCGCTCAAAGGCCGAATTCACTTCGCCCATGTGCGCAACCTGAAATTCATCACGCCCACGAACTTCGAGGAGTCGGCGCACCTGTCCTCCGACGGAACCTTCGACATGTACGAAATCATCAAAGCGCTGTACGAGATCGGCTTCGACGGCCCTATCCGACCAGACCACGGGCGGATGATCTGGGATGAAAAGGCCATGCCCGGATACGGCCTGTACGACCGGGCGCTGGGCGCCACATATCTGAACGGACTCTGGGAAGCCATAGAGAAAGCAGACAAAAGAGGGGGAAAGACATGCGGTTAAACGAACAGAGTTTGCAAGAAGAAAGAGCGTCCTGGGAGGCGGCAGGCTACCGGCTTCCCCAGTACGACCGCCGGGCCATGGCGCAGGCCACCCGGGAAAATCCCTTCTGGGTCCATTTCGGCGCGGGCAACCTGTTCCGGGCGTTCCAGGCCAATGTGGCGCAGGATTTGTTGAACAAAAAAATCCTGGACCGGGGCGTGATTGCCGTGGGTGACTGGGAGACCATGGAAAAACTAAGCCGCCCCCACGACGACTACGGGGCGCTGGTCACGCTGAAGGCGGACGGAACCATCGAGAAAACCATTGTGGGAAGCGTGGCCGAATACCTGACCATAGACCCCGGCTACGACGGAGAATACAATCGGCTGCGGGAGATTTTCACCCGCGAATCCCTGCAGATGGCCACCTTCACCATCACAGAGAAAGGCTATAGCCTGACTGGAAGCGACGGCTCCTTTACGCCGGAAGTGCAGGCGGATCTGGAAGCCGGCCCAGAAAATCCCCAGAGCTTCATGGGGAAAATTACGGCGCTTCTCTACGCCCGTTTTAAAGCCGGCGAAAAGCCCCTGGCCATGGTCAGCATGGACAACTGCTCCCACAACGGAACCCGGCTTTATGAGGCGGTCTCCGCCTTTTCCATCCAGTGGTCCCAGAATGGCCGGACAGACCCGGAATTTGCCAGATACACGGCGGACCCGGAGCAGGTTTCTTTTCCCTGGACCATGATCGACAAGATCACCCCGCGCCCGGACGCGTCTGTGGAAGCGATTCTGGCAAAAGACGGCATCGAGGACTTAAAGCCCATCGTCACCAGCCGGAATACCTATATCGCGCCTTTTGTGAACACGGAAGAGTGCCAGTATCTGGTCATTGAGGACGCGTTTCCGGCCGGGCGGCCGCCGTTGGAGCAGGGCGGGTTGATTTTCACGGACCGGGAGACGGTGGACAAAGTAGAGAAGATGAAGGTCTGCACCTGCTTAAATCCGCTGCACACGGCGCTGGCCGTATTCGGGTGTCTGCTGGGATATGACGCCATTTCCGATGAGATGAAAAACAATGCGCTCCGCAAGCTGGTGGAAGGCATCGGTTACGACGAAGGGCTTCCGGCTGTGGTCGATCCCGGCGTGCTGGACCCCAAAAAATTCTTGGACGACGTGTTAAACATTCGGTTCCCCAATCCATTCATGCCGGACACGCCCCAGCGCATCGCCACGGACACTTCCCAGAAACTGGCCGTCCGCTTCGGGGAAACCATCAAGGCGTACCAGGATTCAGACCGGCTGGATGTGAAAAGCCTCCGGTATATCCCGCTGGTTTTCGCCGGATGGCTGCGGTATCTAACGGGCGTGGACGACGAGGGACGGGCTTTGCAACTGAGTCCGGACCCGATGCTGGATGTCCTCTGCCCGTACGTAAAAGAAGAGAACCTAAAGCCCATCTTCGAAGATGCCGAAATCTTCGGCGTCAATCTGTACTGCGCAAACATGGCGGACAAAGTAGAAGAATATTTCCGGGAAATGATGGCCGGGCCAGGGGCCGTGCGCCGAACTTTGGAGAAATATGTGTAGGAGAAAAAGCGAATGCATGAAATACTGGAAAAGATAAGAGAAATCGGGATTGTCCCGGTGGTGGCGCTCAAAGACGCCAAGGACGCGCTGCCTCTGGCAAAAGCTTTGCAGCAGGGAGGCCTTCCCTGCGCGGAGATTACTTTTCGCACGGAAGCGGCTGCGGAATCCATCCGCCTCATAGCCCGGGAATGCCCGAAGATGCTGGTGGGCGCGGGCACCGTGCTGACCGTGGAACAGGCGGATCAGGCCGTGGAGGCCGGCGCAAAATTCATGGTGAGTCCCGGTTTTAACCCGCGGGTAGTGAAGCATTGCCTGGAAAGGGGCATTCTCATCACGCCGGGCTGCTCCACGCCCACCGACATCGAGCAGGCCCTGGAAAACGGCTTGGATGTCGTGAAATTTTTCCCGGCGGAGCCGGCCGGCGGCCTGCGGATGCTCCGGGCGCTGGCGGCCCCTTATGGCCGCGTGCAGTTTATGCCCACCGGCGGCATCGGCCCGGCAAATGTGGGAGAATACCTGCGGTACAAGCGCGTGCTGGCCTGCGGCGGCAGCTGGATGGCCAAAGCCGAACTTATAAAAGCCGGCGCGTTTGAGGAGATCCAGAGGCTCTCCCGGGAAGCCGCGCAGATCGTAAAGGAAAGCAGGGGGTGAACCAAATGGCAAAAAAGATCGTAACCTTTGGCGAACTGATGCTGCGGCTGGCGCCGGAAGGATATGAGCGGTTCGTCCAGGCGGAAAAATACGGGGCCACGTATGGCGGCGGCGAGGCCAACGTGGCGGTTTCCCTGGCCAACTACGGATTCCACGCCGTATTCGTAACCCGGCTGCCAGACCATGAAATCGGCCAGGGCGGCGTAAACGCGCTGCGAAAATTTGGCGTGGACACTTCGCACATTGTCCGGGGCGGCGAACGCGTTGGCATTTATTTTCTGGAAAAAGGCGCGTCCCAGCGGCCCTCCAAAGTCATTTACGACCGGGCCAATTCCTCTATTTACGGCGCCGAAAAGGGAAACTTCGACTGGAAGAAGATTTTTGCGGAGACGGACTGGTTTCATTTCACAGGCATCACCCCGGCGCTTGGCGACAACGTGGCGGGCATCTGCCTGGACGCGTGCAGGGAGGCCAAGAGGGCCGGGGTCACTATATCCTGCGACCTGAATTATCGAAAGAAGCTGTGGAGCCGGGAAAAGGCCGGCCAGGTCATGGGCGAGCTGTGCAAGTACGTGGATGTGTGCATAGCCAACGAGGAGGACGCGGCGGACGTGTTCGGCATCCATGCGGCGCGCACAGACGTGACGGCGGGGCAGGTCAGCTCCGAGAGCTACAAAGAGGTGGCCAATCAGCTGATGGATCGTTTCGGTTTTCACAGAATCGCCATCACCCTGCGGGAGTCCCTCTCGGCCAATGACAACTTGTGGTCCGCCATGCTTTACGATGGAAAAGAATATTACTTCAGCCGGAAATACAGTATGCACATTGTGGACCGGGTGGGCGGCGGCGACAGCTTCGGCGGCGGTCTGATTGCCGCCTGCCTGAATGACTACGCGCCCCAGAAAGCCATCGAATTTGCCGTGGCGGCGTCCTGTCTGAAGCATTCCATCGAGGGGGACTTTAACATGGTATCCTTAGACGAAGTGGAAAGGCTGGCGGCGGGCGACGCCTCCGGGCGGGTGCAGAGGTGACGATTATGAGAAAATTTATGGATCCGGATTTCCTTTTGTCCACCAGGACGGCCCAGAAACTGTATCATGACTATGCCAAAGCTTTGCCCATCGTGGACTACCACTGCCACATCAGTCCCCGGGAAATCTTTGAAGACCGGGCCTACGACAACATTACGGAAGCGTGGCTGGGCGGCGATCACTACAAATGGCGGCAGATGCGCGCCAATGGCGTAAAGGAGGACTACATCACCGGCGACGCCTCCCCCCGGGAGAAATTCCAGAAATGGGCGGAAACTCTGGAAAAAGCCATCGGGAACCCACTGTATCACTGGAGCCATCTGGAGCTTCAGCGATATTTCGGCTACGAAGGCTGCCTAAACGGTCAGACAGCCGGCGAAGTCTGGGAGCTGTGCAACGCCCGCCTGCGCACCGGCCTGACGGCGCGGAAAATGATACAGATGGCCCATGTGACTTTGCTCTGCACCACCGACGACCCGGCGGATTCCCTGAAATGGCACGAGAAAATCGCTCGGGACGAAAGCTTTTCGGTGCAGGTTCTTCCCGCTTGGAGGCCGGACAGGGCCATGAATCTGGAAAAAGACAATTACCTGGAATACCTGGAAAAGCTGGGGCAGGCCTCCGACATGAAAATAGACAGTTTCGCCGCGCTGATAAACGCTTTGCAAAAAAGGATGGATTTTTTTGCGGCCATGGGATGCAGGGCTTCCGACCACGGGCTGGCCTATATCATGTACGAGCCGGCCACGCAAGAAGAACTGGAAGAGATTTTCGCCAAACGATTAAAGGGTGCTGTCCTTTCCGACCGGGAAGAGCGGCAGTTTAAGACGGCGTTCCTGCTGACGCTGGGCAGAGAATATCATAAAAGAGGCTGGGTCATGCAGCTGCATTACGGGGTCAGCCGGGACGTTAACGAAAAGATTTTTTGCAAGCTGGGGACGGACGCGGGGATTGACTGCATCAACAATTACGCTCCGTCGAAAGAGATAACGGCGTACCTTAATGCGCTGGCGAAAAACGGGGAGCTGCCGCGAACGATTCTCTATTCTCTGAATCCGGCGGATAACGCGATGCTCGGCACGATCATTGGCTGCTTCCAGGACGGCGGCGCCGTGGGAAAGGTCCAGCAGGGAAGCGCCTGGTGGTTCAACGATCACAAAGAGGGCATGATGCAGCAGATGACCTCACTGGCCAATCTGGGCCTTTTGGGGAATTTTATTGGGATGCTGACGGATTCCAGAAGCTTTCTGTCCTATACCCGCCACGAATATTTCCGCAGGATTCTGTGCGAACTTATCGGCGGCTGGGTGGAAAACGGGGAATACCCGGAAGATGCGCGGGCGTTGGAGGAGATCATCCGGGGAATTTGTTATGAAAATGCCGTGCGGTATTTTGGTTTTAATGTGTAAAAAAAGTTTTGTGGCGCACAAAACCGGCTGGCCCCACAGGGCTGCGGCGTTTGCCTTGAGCGTGTTTGAAAATTCATTCACGCCAACCGCACGCCCCACTTTGCGCGATATCTGCCCCGCATTCAGTTGATGTAGCCCGCTACACCTCCTTCATTTGAGTCATATCTCCCGCAAATTGTGACGCACGGTTGACATAAAGCAATTTTCAAACACGCTCTGAGTCAGCCGCCGCGGGACTGCAGCAGGGCCTGTATGCCGTAGTAGAGCGCTTTCGTTTCCAGCGGCGTTCGTTCCGCGGGAAAATAGTCGATAAATTCACCGATGAGCGTGCCCCGGTACTGTTCTTTTAATTTCTGAAAATCATAATCCGGCTCCGTCAAGTCGGACACTTCCAGGATATTTCCCAGCTGCCGGAGCCGCTCCGGATAAAAGGACGTGTCGCCGTCCCGCAGGCCCACCAGCGTGATGGAATAAATATTGTCCGGCCCGTGTTCCTGCACGCCCTGGCGGATGGCATCTTCCAGGGAGAGCTGGGTCGTCTCGTTGTCTGTCTCAACTTCCAGGGAAATGTACTGCCTTTTGGCGCAGGGGCAAAAGGAGATCTGCACCTGGCCATCGATGTATTCGCCCAGAATATAGCCGTGCTGCCCGGTCTCCGTGTGGTCCAGAGGCTCCAGAGAGCCGGAATAGGCGATGGCGTTCTCCTGGATAATCTGGGGCTTATGGATATGTCCCAGCGCGATATAGTCAAACCCGGACTGCCGCAGACAGTTCATATGGATGGGAATATGATGGGCGTCGCCGCCATGGGCCAGAAGGATGTGGCAGGCGTCTTTGGCCAGCGGCTGCGCATGGTCATAGTAAGGCTTGTCAATCTCCTGGGAATAGTAACTGAGGCCGTAGACATAGGCATTCAGTTCCTTTATGTAAACCGCGTCGTAGGTTTCCCCGAACAGGCAAATGACGTTTTCGCTCCAGGGGAAGGACTTATAATAAGAATCTTCTTTTAGATAGTCGTGGTTGCCCGCGATTAAGGCCACCTTCGTGTTGGGAATGGTGGTGAAAAGATAGTTCACGTCCCGCAGTTCTTTTTTCAGGGGCTGGCGGTGAAATAGGTCGCCGCAGATCAGCAGCAGGTCAACTTGTTTTTCCCGCACGTCCTGAATCACCTTCTGAAAAGTCTCCCAGATTTCATTTTCCCGCTGCTCACACCAGGGGGAGCCGGCGTCCGGCGCGGCTCCCAGGTGTACGTCTGCCAAATGGATAAAACGCATATCGTCCCTCTGTCAAATGATGTTTTTTGGTAATCAGGCGGTGTATTCCCGGTTGGCCAGGTCCACTTGCTGCACCGAGCCTGCCGATCCCGTGCTCTCTCTTAAGTAAATGCCCGTGGCGCGGACGGCCCCGTGCACGTTGTTCTTCCCGTCTGTGATGCTGAAGTTGCTGGCGGCGCTGCCCAGATAGATGGCGCCCACGTCCGCTTCTTTTAATGTCTTAAGCACGTCGTTTCCGTCCTTGTCCTTGGACCAGATCCGCAGCTTGGAGAAAATCTCGTCGTTTTCGTCGATCCATCCGTTGCCGTCCTGGTCGTAGACGGCCAGATCCGCGAAACCGTCGCCGGAGCGCGTGCCGAAAAGCTCGCTGCCGTCGTTGATTTTCCCGTCGCCGTTCTTGTCAAGGGCCAGAAAACCGCTGCCTTCCCGCAGCATGGACAGCTCATCCATTTTGCCGTCGCAGTCGATGTCGAACTGGAAGGTCATTTCCCGGGTTCCGGCAGGCAGGTCGTCCATATTGATCACCAGCGGGTCGGTCATGACCACTTTCTGGGTCGTCTCAATGCTGACCTGGCTGGCGAACTCGCGGCTCATATTCATGTTGACGCCGAAAGCAATGCTGCGGCCGTCCTCCGTCTGCACGAATCCGCCGGCCTGCACCTGCACGCATTCGCTTTCCGTCAGCGTGGAAGAAACCCTTTTCGTCTCTGTAAATACGTTCTGCGTTCTTCCGGCGAAAGAAATGTCGCTGCCGTCTTTGCCGGAATTCTGAATGGCGAACATCTGCGCCATGAGATTGTCGGAATTATAGCTCATCCGGTTTCCCAGGTAATCCTTCAGGGATAGTTTCGTATTGCCGAAACTGGTGTTTAATATTTCCAGCAGCCGGTCGAAAACGCTGGTGAAGACCTTGTTTTCCAGGCCGGGCATGCCGCCGGTCACGATTCCGGCGGATTGTCCGCGGACGGATTTCAGCGAGTAAGTCTGGCTCTCGCCGCTCATATTCAGGGAATTTCCCCTGCCATCCTCGTATTGCAGGCCGAACTCATTTTCCCGCACTTCTGTGGATAAATAATTCACGGAGGCGTGAACGGCGCCGGTCTTGTCGTTTTGGCGGATGGTTTCTGTGCAGACATCCACCTTTTTGTAATAATTCCGTTGCGAACTTAGTGCAACATTCCCTGTTGCAATTCTCATAAGCGAACCTCCTTTTTCACTTGCCGGATATGCGCTGCCAAAATATCTTCGCAGCTTCATATCCATTTAAAAATGGAAAACTTTTTTTTGCCGGGCGGCGCGCCTGGAATAACTGTGCGCATACCGTCGGGCGGCAGGTTTTCATAGAAAATGTGCGTTTCAAACACATATCCTATAGTAATTATCGGCAAATTTGGCAGAGCAAATAAGTTATTTGGAGGTTCGCATTTTTTTGAACGAGCTCTATTTCAAATGCTCGGGATTCAGTTGTTCCAGCTCAGGAACTACAAACCGCCCGTCCTTGCGGATCAGCACATCGTCAAAATAAATCTCGCCGCCGCCGTATTCCGGCCGCTGAATCCAGACCAGATCCCAGTGGATGGCGGATGCGTTGCCGTTTGAGGTCTCCTCGTAGCAGTTGCCCGGCGTGAAATGGATGGAGCCCTGGATTTTTTCGTCGAAGAGGATGTCCTTCATGGGTTCCAGGATGTAGGGATTTACGCCGATGGCAAATTCGCCAATGTAGCGCGCACCCTCGTCGGTGTCCAGAACCTGATTGATCCGCTGCGTGTCGTTGGCCGTGGCTTCGATAATCTTGCCGTCCTTGAAGGTGAAGGATACGTTTTCATAGGTGAAGCCCTGGTACAGGGACGGCGCGTTGTAGGTGATTTTTCCGTTGATGGAATCCCGCACCGGGGCGGAGTAGACTTCGCCGTCGGGGATGTTGCGCAGCCCGCAGCAGGGGACGGCGCCGATGCCTTTGATGGAAAAAGAAATGTCCGTGCCCGGTCCTGTCATGCGCACTTTGTCGGTTCTCTTCATATAATCCACCAGCGGCTCCATGGCTTTTTCCATGCGGGCGTAGTCCAGCGTGCACACGTTGAAATAGAAATCCTCGAAGGCTTCCGTGCTGGCGTTTGACAGCTGCGCCATGGCCGCGTTGGGGTAGCGCAGAACCACCCATTTTGTCTTGGGCACCCGAATGTCGTGGTGCACGGGGGTGGCGTAGTACGTCTCGTAGATAGCCATTTTTTTGGAAGGCACATCGGATAGCTCGGATACGTTGTCGCTGCCCCGTACGGCGATGTAGGCGTCCATCTGGGACATCTCCATGGCGTCGAACCGCGCTTTTGCCTCCATCTGCTCTTTGGTGCAGGAGAGAAGCACTTCCCGCTGCAGCTGCGGGTCGTCGTAGTGGACAAAAGGCAGGCCGCCGGCCTGGTAGACTTCTTTCACCAGCTGCCGCGCCAGGTCTTTCGTTTCTTTTCCGATGTAGTGGATATAAACCTTCTCTCCCGGCTGCACCCGGCAGGAATAATTGACTAATAAATGGGCCAGTTTTACGATTCTGCTGTCCATGGTTGGTTCGCTCCTTTCGTAATGATCATTCGTTTAGTTGATGCGTTCCATATAGCTGTAGAATACATTTCCGGCGTTCTGGAACAGCTCTGTGCTGTCGTCCATGGCCATGTACTTGGTCTCCTGGTTGTCTGGATTGTACACGATGGTGTTGTACTGGTCGTATCCCACGATTACATAGCTTCCGCCGTCGCCTCTGGCGGCGATGACCGGCCGCTGGGCGCTGACGGAGTACAGAGCCTGATCCAGCGTGCAGCCGGCAAGATTCATGGGCAGGCAGGACGCGTCCAGCTCTTTTGCAAGGGCTTCGTAGTCCAGGGTTCCTTTTAAAACGGTGGCGGGTATGTCGCTTAAATTCAGCTGTATTTTAGTCTTTTTATTTCCGCGCTCCCAAACGTATTGCTGCGCGCGGTTTAAGACCACGCCGACTTTCGCGTCTGCCTGAGCCACCGCCTGGGCCGGGTCGGTGTATACGCTGTCCAGTTTTCCGCCGGCGTAAACATAATAGACGTCCTCCATAGGCGCTTCGGCGTCTATGTGCAGCGCCGCCTGGCGGCCGCCGTCCCGCTGTTTGGCGATGACCACCACGGGCATGTTGTTTTTGATGGGCTGCCCAAAATTCAGGTAGGTGATGAATTTGCGCCGGGGCGTGTAGGAGGAGCCCAAGGTCACCTGCTGCTTTTCGGCCTTTCGGTTGTTCATAATGTTATCCAGGGAGGCGGCGGTAAATGTGTTGTTTTGCAGCCGGGCCAGCTGGATCTCCATCAGGGAATCGGTCATTTTTACGTCAATGATGTACTGATCCGGCTGGCTGTATTCCTTGACGATGTTTCCTTCGAAGTCCTCAATGCGGAAGGAACTCATGGCGAACACTTTTCTTCCGGTTGCGTCGGTCATGACGTTTTCGCTGCGGGCAAACCCATATACGAAGTCCTCGTTTAAGAAGCCAAGGGCTTTGATGTAAACGCCCTCTTCGGAGCGGATTTTGCGGATTTTGCATGTCTCAAAATTGATGATTCCGATGGTTGTGCAGTGGTTGGGGTCGGGGCCGTCCATCCATGCGCCGCTGGCGCCTGAGGATGATGCGACGAAGTTCCCCATTTTGATGCCTTCCTGAAGAATCTGGCAGCTGTGCTCGTCGATGTCGATTCGGTATAGATTTCCGCCCATGTACAAGAACAGCTGGTTTTGTTCATTGATATAGGATAGGTTATCCAGATCCATCCTTAAAAATTCATAGGATTCCGTGCTGGGGATGAATATCCGCTCCTCCACCAGATTCTGGTCGCTGCTGTAGCGGTACACGCCCACGCCCACCACGCCTTCGTGAGCGCCCCGGTTGAAATATCCATAGACCACGAAGTCCATATTGCCGGAGTCACCCAGGCGCACGATCTTCATATCGTGGGCGCTGTTGGCGTCCCGCGCGTCGCCGTTCTCGGTCTGGCGGAAGCTGAATATGCGGGTAAATTTATTGGCGCCGCAGTTATAGGCCCACAGGTCACCTTGCTGCACAAAGGCCACGATTTCGCCGGAAGGGCTGCTCATGTACTGCAGATCTTTGGAGCTCACGCCGATGTCCAGGCCGTTTGTGTCCGCCACAGGCAGATTGCCGTCGAAAACCTGCTGGGCGTTCCGGTTAAAGTCCAGCAGCCACACGCCATTTTCGGTGTAGCGCATGCGGTAAAATTCCGTCACGTTGTAGACTTCCGTCTGTCCATTTTCGTTTTGGGCCGTCAGCTCGTAGTCCATGGCGATGCTCCCGGTGGTTTCATTGATGTCCTTAATCACGGGAATCGCTCTCTTGGAAACGGTGGGGGATAAATCGCCCCATGTCACCATGTCCAGGGAGGAGTGGATGTTGATGGAGGTAAAGCTGTTGTCGGCCACGGAATCATCGGATTCGATGTAGGCGGACAGTTCCGGGGTGGAATCCTTGTTCATGCATTTTTCATAAAAATTCTGCACGAACCGCACGTACTGTTCCGTATTCAGCTTGGAGCGCTGGATGACGCGGGTGTAGTAATAGATTTCCCCCACGGAAGTGTCCAGGGTGATCTGGAGGGAATACTCCTGGTTCATGCGCATTTCCTCCGCCTTCAGCTCCAGCGTAGTCTTAAAATAAGAATCCTGGCCGGACAGCTTCCGCGTGGAGCTGTTTTCGATTACCTTGCTTCCGTCCGAGGTGCGGATCTCGTAGGACAGGTTATATAAATCGCAGGAATATGGGTTGATGACCAGGGTGATTTTCTTGGACGCGTCCATGGGGGTTAGGCTGTCCCTGGTGAAGTCCGTTTGCATCTTGTCGGCATATCCAAACATACGATTGACATATATGCCTCCAATCTCGATCATCACCTCGGGAAAGGAGGCATTCTCCAGTTCCGTGGAGTCGTTGGAAATTTCCCCGTTCATAAAGAATGACGTTCCGACTACGCCGCCGATGAAAACCAGCAGCAATATCAATATTCTGAGCGCGATTTTCTTCATATGCGATAAATTCTCCTAAATAATAAAAATATTTCCAGGCACGCTCTATTGTAAAGGTTTTGCGGGAAAATCACAACCCTTTTTTCGGCTTCAGAAATATTTGCGGCGGCAGGAGCGGCAACGCCGTCTGTGGATTTCCTGGAATAGAAGAACCTGGGTCAGTTCGTCCAGTGCGGCGGAAGATAATTCCTCTGTGGTCATCTCTCCGGAAATTCTCCGGCAGATGCGGTTTAAGGTGAAGCGGTCGGGGTATTCGTCGTAAATGGGGCTTCCCGGGTAGTCGATGCGGTCGCAGGCCTGTTCCACTTTCTCCTGGATCTGCATCGCCGTTTCCGGGTAGTAAGATTTTATGAGCTGAAATTCTTTTTCCTGAAGGCTCTCCCCTTCGTAAAAGAGCGGCGTGGAATACGCCATGTAGAAAGGAAAATATTTATCGTGATACATATAGAATTCCTCTTTTCAATAGAAAATTTAGTGAATACTTCACATACTACTATATGCATCTTTGCGGTTATATGCCAATTAGGCGGAAACAGGTTATT
>CAOJVE010000043.1 GCA_948444865.1 uncultured Lachnospiraceae bacterium | reverse complement strand
ATATTTATACGTCTGCGAAGACACTAACAATCGTTACTTTCTGAACACAAACGGCTGGGTGGGGCTGTTTTCTGCCAAAACGCTGGACTTCCCACTGTTCCTTGTCATTTTGATTTTGGCGACTACGGTTTTTTGCTCGGAGTATAGCTGCCAGATGGATGCGCTTTTGCGGACAGCTCCGCAGAGCGTCAAGAGTGCCAGAAGCAAAACCGTAATTGTCCTCTGCGTCGTGTTCGTTCTCTGCGGAGGGCTGGCTCTGATTCGTTTTGTATTCTTCGGGCTGAAATACGGTCTGCCTCACGGGGAGTACCCTGTTCAGAGTATCGCCAGTTTCGGAGGCAGTACAAAAAATATCTCTTTGCTGGCCGCGTATCTGATTCTGATCCTCCTGCGCTGTTTTGGCTCGGTGTATCTCGCTGCGCTGCTACTCTTTATCTCTGTTTTGGTGAAAAAATACGCTTTGACAGTAGTAATCGGGGTGGCAGTCACCTTGATTCCCTACATCGGCCTGTCCAAGCAAATTTGTTACAATTTGCCGTTGCCCTTGCCGTTTCTGCTGGCTACCGACTTTCTGTCAGGAACTTCTTCGGCAGAGGATTTGCTGACTGGAGATACAATTATTACATTTTCGGAGCGTTCCCTCCAGGAGTTGCTGACTTTGCTCGGCTTATCCGCTACCTGTTGCGCCCTCATGATATGGTGGGTGCTGCGGCAAAACACCAACTGCTGGCAATCAGCAAGAAAACTTATCAAACGGCACAGAGTTGTTGCGTTAAGCCTGTTGCTTTTGTTTTCGCTGTCCGGCTGCTCTGTCGCAAAATCTGCAAACGGAATCTTCAATTCATCTTCGCAGAGTGTGTCGGAAAATTACAGCGTGATTTTCAATGACCAGACGCAGACGTACTCTCTGGCAAACCTGACAACCGGCGTTTTGACGAATCTACCACTTTCACCATTGTTCGGGATTTTTTCGGATGAAGAATCCGTCAAGGCCGTTTATATGGACGCCGCATACATTTATTATATGGCTTCACGCACAGAACGGCATGTTGACCGGGTCGGCAGCTACAACAGCACGTCTACTCAAGTGTCCATTGTCCAACTCAACATGGAAACATTGGAAGAGCAGGTTATTTTTGAGAAAAGAACGGACATCGGGCAATCCTTGCTTGGAATTGATTATACAGTGGGAGATGCCTGGATGTTTCTGCAATACTGCTACGGCTTTTTCCTGAACGACGACAGTTTCTTTTTCATTACGAATGATGGGATTACGGAAGTAAGCAGGACAATTCAGCGAACGCAAATGCTGGATATTCCCACAAGGGGGAATATAGCGTTTGACGGACAGACGATATATTTCATCAACGAAAATTCTCTGCTGACAGCATATGATACCAAGACCCACAAAACAAGACCGTTGCAGAATATTGTTGCTTATGACTTCTGCCTGACTGAGCAAGGGCTGTATTGTATCAACCGTATGGATTCCGATTGCGTTTATCTGTGCGGCAGCGATGGCGTTGGTAGTATGAAGATTTCAAATGACCCGGCCCTGTCTGTTGGTTATGACGGTGAAAAAGTTACCCTGATTCTAAAATCGGACGGAAAAGAGGTGGTTTTTGAGCCATAACAAAAAGGCATACGGTCTTTCGGTTCAATAATCGAAGACTTGAAACGGGATATAGACCTGCAAACATACAACTTCCAGTTTGCTTAAATACTGACGACTTAGGTATTTTTGATACGTCGCTAGCCGTTCCTGGCTTTTTACGGTGTTGTGTCGCACATTTCCCCTGTGACTGTTCTGATTCGCGTAGAGCTGGAAAACCGTCATTTTCAAGACCGAAACAGCCCCTGACGGCGAGTTCGCTTTTTGGTGGCAGCGCCTTTCCAGTCAGGAAACATCGAATCGGTTTGTATTTCATGGCGGCTGTCTCATGTCAGCCGCCATACTTGCCAAGCTATAAAATCAGATTAGAAATCTGATTTTATAGCTTGTTCATTCGGTTAACATAGTCGCAAATCAAGTTCGCGGCGGCCTCCTCTCCAATAGAAGCGTCAATACACAATTCATATCCGTGGGGGTTGTCCCATTCATGGCCGGAAACATTCTTGTAATAAGCCGCTCTGGCTGCGTCGGAACGGGCAATGCTCTTTTTTGCGGCTTCCGGGCTGTCCCCGTACATTTCCATTATCTTTTTCTCTCGATAGCTCTTGGGGGCGTGGATAAAAATACGCACCACATCTTTGTAATTCCGCAAGATATAATCTGCCGAGCGGCCTATGAGAACGCAAGAACCAGCGTCCGCAATTTTGCGGATAGCCTTGTCCTGTGCGGCGATAGCTCGTTTAACAGGGTCGGTAGAGAGATATAACTCTCGCATAACAGCGTTTTCGTCTGAATTGATACCGGAGATAAACTCCTGAGCCAGACCGCTCTCCTGGGCTGCAACGGCTACAAGTTCTTTATAGTAACAAGGGATATTAAGACGCTGCGCTACCAACTGTCCAATTCGCTTTCCCACGGAACCATGTTCTCTTGCAATCGTAATAATCGCGCCCTGACGCGAGGGCTGAATTGCTGCCGTAGGCTCTTGGGCATTATTGTCACAGCTCAATTCTTTCCACACCCGAATCATAACCGCAGCGGTAATTAAAATGGCTAAGACGTCTGCAATCGGCGCAGCCCAGAAAATGCCGGTAACGCCTAAGAAAACAGGAATCAGCAGGGAGAAAACAATCAACAGCGCGTCTCGCAAAATCGACAATGGGGCAGCAGACTTCGCTTTGCCGATAGACTGTAAGAAGATGGCGCAAACTTTCTGTACGCAGGTAACGAGGATAAGGCCAAGGTAAATCCGCAAGCACAGTACGGCGAAATCAAAGTAAATCGGGTCGTTTGCCGAGCCGAACATACGAATAAATACACCGGGGATTGCTTCAAAGAGAACCGTGCAGATTAGGCCAACTATAACTGTCCACTTAATCATCAGTTTCAGCAGTTCTCGCACCCGGTCATAGTTTTTTGCGCCGTAATTATAGCCCACAATGGGCTGTGCGCCAGCAGCATTGCCGTCATCGCGTATTTGGGGCTGCCGTCTGCGCGAATGATGGACGCTAAAGTATTCTGCGTCATAGCAAGGGGCATCATGGCAAAGATAATTACACCGTAATCATGCGCCATTTGGATATTTGCCTCTGTTGCTCCAATAAGCCAAAGCAAACTATCGCCCCATAAATAGGCAATAACGATAACCACCACGCCGGAGAGAAAAGAGCCAAGAACCGCGCTCCCTATGCTCCTGTGAATGTCTTTCGTTTCTCTTCGCCCCAAAGAAACGCTTAATGCGGCGGCGCCATCACCAAAAAATAGACTCAATCCCCAGCCCACAACCGTAATCGGGAAAATAACGCCAGTGGCAGCGTTACCCAAATAGCCAACACCGTTGCCGACGAAAATCTGGTCAACGATGTTGTAGAGACAAGAAATAATCAGGGAGCAGATACAGGGGATAGCAAACTTTCGCAGTAGTGTCCCCACCTTTTCGGCGCCAAGATAATTTGAGTTTTCCATAGTGACCTCCTTGATTTAGGGCAAAAAAACAGCACATGCGTCCACATGTGCTGAAAATATATCAACTACCAACACACGCTGCACATCTGTACCGTGATCAGACTTACGCGCAAATGCGCTGCATGTGTCGTTGATTGCCTATAAAATTTGTAATATAGTATAGCATTTTGGCTTGAAATTTTCAAGTGGCCTTTTTTCACAAATTACGGCCTGTATGTGTTTTGTGTATTTTGCAGGCGTTTTTGCTGCTGTGAAACGCCGCCAGTCGTAAATTCCTTGTCCATATCCGCGAAAGCGCCTGTATTTGAAGGCTTTTCAGAGATAATCAAAGTTGTTTGCAATAATAATAGAAAATAAGTTTTTTGTTTTTCTTATCGTAGACGATTTTCTCAATTATGCTGCGCAGGGCCTGGCCCTTTGTCTCATATGGGATGTCCGGGTCCAGCAGAATGCTGGAAATGTCCGGAGCCTGAGCGGTGGGAGAGTCCGCGGTTTCCGATTCCCGAAGCTTTTCCATCTGCGCCTGCAGCCGGGCCGATTCTTTTGTCAGGCGCTGTTTGTTTTTGCGGTATTCATCCAGGGCGTCGACGCCGTTTTCATAGGCTTGGCGGACGCGCTCCCGACGCGCTTGCAGCCGGGCCAGTTCCTCTTCATACAGGCGGATCTGCTCGGCGTTTTCAGATTCGGGCGGAATATATCGGTATGGAATGTCCCCTGTTTCCAGAATTTTTTGGATGGATGAAAGAACTCCGCCGGCCAGTTTTTTTTCGCTGATGCTTACGGATTCGTGGCGCCGGCTTTTTGAGTAATTGCAGCACTGGAAGAAAGGACAGCTTTTGGAAGAGTTATAGGTCAGGCTTGCTCCGCAGATGGGACATTTCACCAGGCCGGAGAGCCAATGCCTGCAGGAGCTTACGGCGCGCCGCCCGGCGGGCCGGAATACGCTGTCCATATATGCGATCCGAGAATCGTACTGTTCTTTGGAGAGCCTGGTTTCATGGGTGCCTGTGAATTCGTGGCCGTTCCACCGCACCAGCCCATAATAAAAGGGATTTTGCAGTATCAGAGTCACCGTGCGCTTCTCAAAGGGATTTCCCCGGCGGGTGCGGCAGCCCATTTCATTGAGTCTGCGGGCGATGGCGGTTGGCTCCATGCGCTGCCCGTCGTACATTTGGAAAATGGCGTCCACGATTTTATACTCATTTTCATTTATCGCGAATGGACGGCCGCCGCCAACGGCTTCGTAGCCCAGAGGCGGCGTCATCTGGTAACCGCAGCGCAGGGCCTTCTCCGTCATCCCGCGGACGACCTCGCCGGACAGACGGATCGAGTAGTATTCGTCCATCCACTCGATGATGCGCTCGATTAAGGAGCCGAAAGGCCCATCCATCAGCGGCTCGGAAATGCTGATCACTTCCACGCCGCATTGTCTGCGTAAAAGGGATTTGTAAACGATGCTTTCTTCTTGGTTGCGGGCGAACCGGGAAAACTTCCAGACCAGGATAACGTCGAAGGGATGGTCCGGGGATTTGGCGTCGGCGATCATTTTCAAAAACTGGGGCCGTTTGTCCGCCTTCCGGCCGGAGATGCCGTGTTCCTGGTAGACATGATCATGAAAAAGGCGCAGTCCGTTTTTCTCACAATATTCCCGGCCCAGCCGGATTTGGGCGTCGGGGGAAAGTTCGTCCTGCTTGTCGGTGCTGACCCGCACGTAAAGGGCGGCTTTTTTTTGCGTAGATAAATCCATATATCATCAACTCCTTTTTTTAATTATACATTTTAGTAAACATAAAAATAACATCCGAGGTCAAAGTCAGGCATGTTGGAACACAGACAAACGCTCGTGCATAATATACGGCAGGAGGTGGGAGCGGTGGGTCAGCTGGAGACCGTTAATATGATAAAAACGAAGGATGGCTATACAGAGCAAAGCAAAATAGATCAAAAAGATCTGGAGAAAATGTCGGAAAAAATGGCAGATCGATTCATGCGTTATTTTAACTGCGAGAGAGAACAGACCGCTACGTATAATTTTTAAAAATTTCCAAATAGTT
The DNA here is from genome assembly GCA_948444865.1 of uncultured Lachnospiraceae bacterium. GTDB lineage: Bacteria > Bacillota > Clostridia > Lachnospirales > Lachnospiraceae > MGBC164599. The sequence continues at coordinate 11,820 of CAOJVE010000043.1, read as the reverse complement.
CTTGACTTAAAGCGGACTTTAAGGTGTATGATAGATTTGCATTTAAATAAAAAACATATCCAGGGAGGACTTTCACAATGAGCAAAGCATTGGTTGCGTATTTCAGCGCCAGCGGCGTGACGGCGAAACTGGCGGAAAATCTGGCAAAGGAGATTGGCGCGGATCTTTTTGCCATTGACCCGAAGGAGCCTTATATCAAGGCGGATCTGGACTGGAAGGATAAGACGAGCCGCAGCACGGTGGAGATGAACGACAGAAGCTGCCGCCCGGCCATCGCCTCCGCAGTGGCGGACATGGGCGTTTATGACGTGGTGTTCGTGGGATTTCCGGTGTGGTGGTACCGGGAGCCTTCCATTATCGACACATTTATGGAAGCTTATGATTTCAGCGGGAAAACCGTAGTTCCCTTCGCCACGTCCGGCGGCAGCGGCATAGGCGATTCCGGGAAAAACATGCAGGCGCTGGCGCCCAAAGCGAAAGTGGAGCAGGGGAAAAAGCTTCCCGCCAACGCATCCGGCAAAGAGCTGGCGGACTGGGCCGCAAAGTGGCTGTAGTAATTTTCAGGCAACTAAAAAAATGCGATTGCAATTTCGCGTCCGCTTCCTTTGGGGCGGGCGCGCGGTTTCTTATAGGAAACGACGCTCTGGTCCGCCATACTGACTCATAATAAACTGCGCCACCTTCGCGTTCGGCGTCTTTATATTCACAGGATATTCTAATCTTTTTTCATAATTCCACATATACTATCTACAACCTCCTTTATTTTCCCAGGGCCATGGCTGCATTACCCATTCCCAGGACTTGCTGGCGCAGTCGTCGGCGGCGTCAATGGTGAGCGGGCCGTAGTTCTGGGCGTATAATGTCAGCAGCTCCTTACGTTTTTTGACGTTTTTCCGATAAAACTCCATGGCTTTTTCGCAGGTCGGATGGGTGTCCAGGAACAACTGTATATCGACTACGGCGAAGCTGTATTCGTCTATCATCTGCAAAAGCTTTTCCCTGGGCGGGCACGGGCAGTTTTTATTTACATTTGCATTCATCGACAACGCCTCCTTTGGCCGCAGAACGGTTTGCACAGTTCCGGGAAAATGGTGCCTACCTGAAGGGCTTTGCACAGTTCAAAAGTGTCATGATATTTCTGGCAGGGCACGTATCCCATGGCCAGCGGGAGGGAGTCCGCCCCGGCTAAGGGCGATTTGCATTCTTCTTTTTTGCAGGGCACCGGCGCACACTGCTGCTGCCGGGGCTGCTGCATCTGGCCCTGCGGCTGGCGCGCGCAGCGGTTCATAGCATATCGATCCATAATACTCCTTTCAATTACAGCGAAAATAGATAATTTGTTACACTGTATCCTATGTGCGGTCGGCGCCGGTTGTGAATGAACGATTGAAACAGCTGGCAAAATAATGCTGTGCTTTTGGCGAAAGTGTGTTATAATAGAAAACCAGAAACAGTGAAAGGCTTGTTTTACGGGGTGTGGATTATGGCGAATATCCGTGCAAAAAAAACAATTCCCAGGTTCCAGGGCAAGGAGAGGTATTATGATTACAGCCTGGTTGCCGTGATCATATTGCTGATTGTTTTTGGCCTGGTCATGCTCTACAGCGCCAGTTCCTATGTGGCTCAGTTAAACCATGGGGACGATATGTTCTATTTTGGAAAACAGGCGGCCATCAGCGGAGCCAGCATCGTCGTCGCGCTGGTTCTCTCTAAGCTGGACTATCACTGGCTGGGGAAAATGCCCACGCTGATTTACTCGGTGGCCATGATTCTGATGGTGATGGTAAAGGTCACGCCGTTTGGCGTGGAGGTCAACGGCGCGAAGCGGTGGCTGAAGATCGGCGTGCAGTTTCAGCCTTCCGAGATCGCCAAGATTGCGGCGATCGTGACCATTTCCTTTATGGTGGTCCAGATGGGGAAAAAGGCGGCCGGCGCCCGGGGGATGGGCATTCTGGCCGGGACCGGCGGGGCGCTGGGGCTGGTGACGCTGGTATTCACGGACAACCTAAGCACCGCGATTATCATCTGGGGGATCACCGGCGTATTAATTTTCATCGCCCATCCCAAGACCAAGCCCTTCATAATTGGCTTTGCCGCTTTTGCGCTCCTGGTGGCGGCGGCAGTGCTGCTATTGGTGTCCAGCATGGATAACAGCAGCAATTTCCGCGTGCGCCGGGTGCTGACCTGGCTGCGTCCGGAGGAATACGCCGCGTCGGGCGGGTACCAGGTGCTGCAGGGGCTTTACGCGGTGGGGTCCGGCGGCTTTTTCGGCAAAGGCCTGGGCAACAGCATGCAGAAGCTGCGGTGGATACCGGAGGCGCAAAATGACATGATATTCTCGGTTATCTGCGAAGAGCTGGGGATTTTCGGCGCGTCCGTGATTCTGCTTTTATTCGCCTACCTTCTGTACCGGCTGATTTTCATCGCCCAGAATGCGCCGGATTTATTCGGGTCGCTTTTGGTGAGCGGGGTTTTCGTTCACATTGCGCTGCAGGTGGTTCTGAACATATGCGTGGTCACGAATCTAATTCCCACCACGGGAATTACGCTGCCCTTTTTCAGCTACGGCGGCACGTCCATCTTGTTTTTGATGAGCGAGATGGGGATCGCCTTAAGCGTGGCCCGGAATATTCAGTTCCAGGATTGACTTCCGGCACAATTTCAAATTATTCTTGACAAACATATTGGCAGCGGATATACTTTGGTTATCAAAATATTTTGTTCATAAATGAGGGAATATTTTACGTTAAAAGGAGAATAAACCATGTTAGAAAAAATGAGAGAAATTATTGCAGACCAATTAAACTGTGATGCGGACAGCATTACGCCGGACACTTCTTTTAAGGACGATCTGGGAGCGGATTCCCTGGACCTGTTCGAGCTTGTCATGGCGCTGGAAGATGAGTACAGCGTGGAGATTCCGGCGGAAGAGCTGACGGATCTGACCACGGTGGGATCCGTTATTGATTATCTGAAGAACAAAGGCGTTGTGACGGAATAGATCTGTCACGGAAGGGTATTTCGTCACAGGAAAAAGGGCGGCAGCGGTTGCAAAATTTGCCTATTTCAAGTATAATGTAGATAGACGGGGATGCTGGGAGACCGGTGTCCCCGATTGTTTCATAGGAGCGTAAGAGAACTCTGTTGGGAAAAGGAGGGCAGCTTATGACGGCAAATAAAATCGAAGTGGCGCGTCGGGCCATTCTGAATAGTTCTTATCTTGTATGTCTGCAGGGACACAATGCCAGCACGGATTGCGGATGCATCGATTACAGGGATTCAAATGTGGCGTATGACATGGAAGAGAAATATGGATATTCTCCAGAAGAAATGTTCCATGCCAGTTTCTACAATGCCCGGCCGGAACAATTCTTCAAATATTATAAGCAGGAAATGCTGGAACATACCGGAACGCCGGGAGCGGGCTCTCTGGCCCTTGCGAAGCTGGAGCACGAGGGGATTTTGAAATGCGTGATCACGCGGGAGATTTTCAGCTTGGCGCGCCGGGCGGGGTGCAGAAACGTGGTGGAGCTGCACGGCAGCGTATTTCAGAATATGTGCTCCCACTGCCGCCGGGAATACCCGCTGGAATATGTGCGAAAAGCCAAAGGGGCGCCGCTCTGCGAGAAATGCCACAAGCCGATTCGTCCGCAGGTCTGCCTGGTGGGCGAGCAGGTGGACAACGCCCGCGTCACCCGCGCGGCGGAGGAAGTGGAGAAAGCGGATGTGCTCCTGCTGCTGTGCTGTTCCATGAACCAGCGGCTGGCCACCACCCATTTAAAATATTTTGACGGCAACAAAGTGATTCTGATCAATCCAAGAGAGCACTATTCCGACATCCAGGCGGATATAGTGATCCATGGAAGGGCGGCGGAGATTCTTCCAATGATTGTAAATGATGAGGGAACTGCGAAACCAAACCCGTGATGCTTAAAAGCGGTTTCGCGGTTGCCGATATGTAAATGATAAAAGAGAGGATGACAAGGAACAATGAATCGAGTGAGGACCAGATTTGCGCCCAGCCCTACGGGCCGGATGCATGTGGGGAATTTAAGGACGGCTTTGTACGCGTATCTGATTGCGAAGCATCAGGGCGGGGATTTTATCCTGCGCATTGAGGACACGGACCAGGAACGCTTTATGGAAGGCGCGCTGGAGATTATTTACCGCACTTTGGAAAAGACGGGACTTATCCACGACGAAGGGCCGGACAAGGACGGAGGATGCGGGCCGTACGTGCAGAGCCAGCGCTGCGAAATGGGCATTTACCAAAAATACGCCCAGCAGCTTATCGAGCAGGGGGACGCCTATTACTGCTTCTGCACGCCCGAGCGTCTGGAAAGCCTGAAAAGCAGCGTGTCGGACAAAGAGATCCGCATCTATGACAAGCATTGCCTGGGGCTTTCCAAAGAAGAAGTTCAGGCCAAGCTGGATGCCGGGGAGTCCCATGTGATCCGCTTTAATATGCCCACGGAAGGGACGACTTCTTTTCACGACGACATTTACGGCGTGATCACGGTCCCCAATGAAGAGCTGGAGGATCTGATCCTGATTAAGACAGACGGCTATCCTACTTATAACTTCGCCAACGTGGTGGACGATCATCTGATGGGCGTCACCCACGTGGTGCGGGGAAATGAATACCTGTCCTCCGCGCCCAAGTACAACCGGATTTATGAGGCCTTTGGCTGGGAAGTTCCCACCTATGTGCACTGCCCGCTGATTACCAACGAGGAGCATCAGAAGCTGAGCAAGCGTTCCGGCCATTCCTCTTACGAAGATTTGCTGGAGCAGGGATTTTTGACGGAGGCCATCGTGAACTTCGTGGCCCTCTTGGGCTGGAGTCCGTCTGAGAACCGGGAGATCTATTCGCTGAAAGAGCTGACAGAAGCTTTCGATTACCGCCATATGAGCAAATCTCCGGCGGTGTTCGACATCGTGAAGCTGAAATGGATGAACGGGGAGTACATCAAGGCCATGGACGAAGAGGCGTTCTATGAGATGGCGCTGCCCTGGCTTCAGAAGTCCATTTCCAGGGACGTGGATTTTAAAAAGATCGCCAAAATGGTGCAGACCCGCATCGAGGTTCTGCCGGACATCCCAGAAATGGTGGATTTCTTCCAGGAAGTTTTGCCCTACGAGACGTCCATGTACGCCCATAAGAAGATGAAATCCACGCCGGAGACTTCCCTGACGGTGTTAGAGGAGGCGCTGCCCCTTCTGGAAAGCCAGGAGGATTACGGCAACGACGCGCTGTTCGAGACTTTAAGCGCGTACGTAAAGGAGAAAGGCTACAAGACCGGTTATGTGATGTGGCCCATAAGAACGGCGCTGTCCGGCAAGCAGATGACGCCGGCGGGCGCCACGGAGATTATGGAAGTCATTGGAAAAGAAGAATCCCTGCGCCGCATCCGCCAGGCCATCGAGAAACTGAAAAAGGATTTACAGGAAATTGGATAAAACATTAAACCCATCTCAGCAAAGGGCGGTCGCCCACCTGTCAGGGCCTATGCAGGTTCTGGCAGGCCCCGGCTCGGGGAAAACCACCGTTATTATAAACAGAATCCGGCATCTGGTCACCGTCTGCGGCGTGTCCGCCTCATCTATCCTGGTGGTGACTTTCTCCAAGGCGGCGGCCCGGGAAATGAAGGAGCGCTTTCGGACGAAAGGGGACGCTTTCGCCAGGCAAGTGACGTTCGGCACTTTTCACAGCGTGTTCTTTGGCATTTTAAGGCACGCCTACGGGCTGCGGGGAGATCAGATTTTAAGGGAAGAGGCGCGGCGGGAATTTTTAAGGCAGCTGATTGCGAAATACGTGCCGGATCTGTCCGACGACAAAGACTTTCAGGAGGACATTTCCCGGGAGATCAGTCTGGTGAAAGGAAACGGCATTTCCCCGGAAAATTATCATTCCACAGGCTGTCCCGACCAGGCGTTCCAGAATATTTTCCACGGATATGTAAACCGGTGCAGGCAGGAGCGGCTTCTGGATTTTGACGACATGCTGGTCTACTGTCACGATCTGCTGAAGCAAAGAGAGGACATTCGCCGGGGGTGGCAGCAGCGGTTCCCCTATGTGCTGGTGGACGAATTCCAGGACATCAACGCCATCCAGTACCAGACCATACGGATGCTGGCCGGCCACGAGGACAATCTGTTCATTGTGGGGGACGACGACCAGTCCATCTACCATTTCCGGGGCGCCCGGCCGGAGCTGATGCTGAATTTTCAAAAAGACTATCCCCAGGCGGGCCAGGTTCTACTGGATGTGAACTATCGGTGCAGCGGCCGGATTCTGGAAGCGTCTCAAAATATGATTCGGCATAACCGATACCGCTTTCCAAAAAAAATCACCACCCCCAACCCGGCGGGGGAGCCGGTGCGAATTCTGGAATTTGACAATCCCCGGCAGCAGGCGGTTTACGTGTTAAAGCAGCTTCAGAAAATGCAAGGGGCCGGCGAAGACCCCCGGCAGGCAGCTGTTTTGTTTCGCACCCGGCAGGAGGCGGGCGCTCTGGCGGAGCTTCTGGTGGAGTATCAGATTCCCTTTTATATGCGGGACCGGCTGCCAAATCTGTACGAACACTGGATCGCCAGAAATTTTATGGCTTACATACGGCTGTCTCTGGGACCCATGGGGCGGCAAGATTTTCTGAAAGTGATGAACCGGCCCAACCGCTACATTTCCCGGGAGGCCGTCTACGAGAGGGAAGTGCGCATGGAAACGCTGCGCACGTTCTACGACGACCGGCAATGGATGTGGGACCGGATCGACGAACTGGAAGGGCATTTAAAACGGATGCGCTCCATGCCGCCCTACGGCGCGGTAAACTATATCCGCCACGCAGTCGGCTACGAGGGCTATCTGATGGAATATGCCCAGATGCGGGGGCTGGACTACCAGGACTTGAAGGAAACGGCGGATCGGATACAGGAAAGCGCCAAAGAGTTTAAGACTTTTGACCAGTGGCGGGCCCATATGGAAGATTACGCGGCGCAGCTAAAGGAACAGGCGGCCCGCATGGAGCAAAAACCCCAGGGAGTCACCCTGTCCACGCTGCACAGCGTGAAGGGCCTGGAATACGATAAGGTCTGGATCCTCAATGTGAATGAGGGCACAATCCCCTATAAGAAGGCCAGGCTGGAGGCGGAAATCGAAGAGGAGCGCCGCCTGTTCTACGTGGGCATGACCAGGGCCAGGAAGGAACTGACCCTGTGCCATGTGCGGCGGCAGTTTGAAAAGGAGATGGAGCGATCCCAGTTTTTGGATGAAATAACAGGATTAGCGGAAAAAAAGCGGCGTTGAGGCATGGCCTTGGCGTTGTTTTTTTGTGCCTGGAAAAATATCACGGCAAGGCTGTAATGAAACCGGGATTGCCCTCATATATATTAAGTAATGCCGGGTGTTTGATTCAGACGGCAGGAAAAGAAAGAGAGGTGGGGACAATGGATGAGGGCCGGGAGCAGGCGACGCTGCGCAATCAGATCGTACGGCTTTTTTCCGGAAGCGTTCGGCAGCGGTTGGAGAGGGATTCTCTGGATTACGGACAAGTCTGTGAGATCCGGCTGCGGGTACATAGCCCTTGTATGATTTTATACCGGGGAGAGGAATTTTTTCTGGGGCAGGGCGGGGGACTGACCAGGGACGAGCGGCGGGCTTACTGCGCTACTGGGGAAGATATCCAGGAGACCATGGAGCACATCGCGGGTTATTCCCTGTATGCGTACGAGGAGGAGATCCGTCAGGGCTATCTGACGGTGCAGGGCGGCCATCGGGTGGGCATTGCGGGAAAAGCGGTGATGGAGGGAGAGCGCATCCGCAGCGTGAAATACATTTCCTACATCAATGTGCGCGTCTCCCATCAGATCAAAGGCTGCGCCACGCTTCTGATGCCCTATGTCCGCGCGGACGCGGGCATCTGCCACACGCTGATTATCTCGCCGCCCCGGTGCGGGAAGACCACCATGCTGCGGGACATGATCCGGCAGATTTCCAATGGGGACGAGCAATATCCGGGGCTGACGGTGGGCGTGGTGGATGAGCGCTCAGAGATCGGCGGCTGTTACCAGGGGGTGGCGCAGAACGATTTGGGCATACGCACGGATGTGTTGGACTGCTGCCCCAAGGCAGAGGGGATGATGATGCTGATCCGCTCCATGTCCCCGGTGGTGGTGGCGGTGGACGAGATTGGCGACTACAGGGATATCCATGCCATCGAGGCGGTGATCCACTGCGGATGCAAGCTGATTGCCACGGTGCACGGGGATTCCATTGAGGATCTGCAGCAAAAGCCGCTGTTTGAGCGATTGATGAACGAGCGGATCTTTGAGCGGTACATCTTTTTGCAGCATCAAAAAAGACCTGGGGAGGTGCGGGCTGTTTTTGACCAGAGAGGGACTTGTCTTTACCAGGAAGGGAGGCGCCGTTGATGCGGATTTTGGGAGCGATTTTGGTGGTGGCGGCCAGCGCGGGACTTGGATTTTCCTATAGTTTCCGTCTTGGGAGCCGGCTGGAACAGCTGCGGCAGCTGCAGCGGATGACCGTTTTGCTAAAGGGAGAGATTTCCTATGGCTGCGCTTCGCTTCCAGAGGCGCTGGCCTTAGCGGGGCGAAAGCTTTCGGAACCTTTGGACGGCTTTCTTAAGCGGCTGGCCGCCCGTTTAAGGGAATGCCCGGATAAAAGCTTTCAGCAGATTTTTCAGGAGGAAGCGCTGGCGAGCTTAGGTTCGTCGGCCCTTACGGCCAAGGACAAAGAGTCGCTGATGCAGATGGGCGCTTTTCTGGGCCATCTGGATAAAGACATGCAGCTTCGGACATTGGATCTGTACCTGCAGGAATTGGACAAGGAGATTCAGGACGCGAAAGAGGGCGTGCCGGGGAAACAGAAACTCTGCCGGAGTCTGGGAATTATGGGCGGACTTTTTCTGGCGCTCCTTTTGATATAAAAGTCACAGTAACTATTCAGCCTGCGGCTGCGCACTTGCTGCGCAGTCAGCAGCCAGTAGCGTAAAATGGCCAAGAATCCGCCTCTTTGCCGCAGGCAAACTTCTAATGAGGCGGATTTTGTAACTATGAAGCCATAGGCTGAATAGTTACAAGTCGCAAACAGAAATGGAGGAAATCCGTGGAAGTAAGCATTATTTTTAAGATTGCCGCGGTGGGCATTCTGGTGTCTATGTTAAGCCAGGTGCTCAAACATAGTGGAAGGGATGAGCAGGCGTTTCTCATTAGCCTGGCCGGGCTTTTGATTGTGCTGTTCTGGCTGCTGCCCTATATCTACGAACTGTTTGAAACCATCAAAAATTTGTTTCTATTATAATGGGGGAGGATATGGATATTGTCAGAATCTCTCTTTTGGGAATCGGGGGCGTAGTCCTGGGTTTTCTGTTAAAAGAGAACAAGCCAGAGTACAGTTTCTATGTATCCTTCGGCGTAGGCATTGCGATCCTGTTTCTGGCGGTGGGCAAAATACGCTATCTGTTTGATTCCATTTTAAGCCTGAAAACCTATCTGCCCATGGACAGCGGTTATGTGGAAACGCTGCTGAAAATGGTGGGCATTGCCTACATCGGCGAATTTTCCTCCGGCATCTGCAAGGACGCGGGCTATGGGGCCATCGGAAGCCAAATTGAGATGTTTAGCAAGCTGGCCATCATGGCGGTGAGCATGCCTATTTTGCTGGCTCTTTTGGAAACCATCCATGGATTTCTCACATGAGCGGGCGCAGATGGATTTTCCGGCTGTGCCTCTGGCTGTGTTTTGGGCTCTGTCAGATTTTTGCATCCGCCGTTTTCGTCTGCAAAGCGGCGCAGCCAGAAGGCGAAGGGCAGGAAGCGCAGGAGCTATTGGATGACATGCAGCTGGAGGAAATCCAGCAGATGGTGGACGAGATGCTGGGGGAGGACGCGTTTTCGCTGACCCAGGCGGTGCAAAGCCTGATGTCCGGCGGGGATGCTCTCAATAAAGAAAAGATGCTGGAAATGATCGGCCGGATTTTCTTTTCCCAGTTTGAGAAGCAGAAAAAGTTGGTTTCCCAGGCGCTGATTCTGGCGCTTCTGGCGGCCCTTTTTACGAATTTCGCGCAGATTTTCGACCGGGGCCAGGTGGGGGAAGTTGGGTTTTACATTGTGTATCTTTTGCTGTTCACGCTGCTTTTAAATGGGTATTACAGTTTAAGCCAGCAGTTAGAAGAGCGGATCGCCGGGCTTTTGGAGCTGATGAAAGGGCTGGCGCCGGCCTATTACCTGGCGGTGGCGGCGTCCTCCGGCGTGACCAGCGCGGCCATGTTTTACCAGATGGTTTTGATGCTTGTGGCGGCGGCCCAGTGGGTGACTTTGGCCTTCGTGCTGCCCTGCACGGGCCTTTACGTGCTTTTGCAGATGGTCAACGGTCTGTCCAAAGAGGCGGTTTTGAGCAAGCTGGCGGATTTTTTCCGCACGCTTGTGGAGTGGGCCATGAAGACCATGATGGGCGTGGTGATGGGCATGCAGGTAATCCGCAGCTTTGTGGCGCCGGTGATCGACAGCCTGCGCCGGACAACCCTTGGGAAGACGGCCAGCGCCATTCCGGGGGTGGGAAACGCGTTAAACGCCGTCACGGAAATCGTGCTGGCAAGCGCGGTGCTGGTGCGAAACTGTCTTGGCGTGGCGTTTGTGCTGATTTTATTGATCTGGGGACTGACGCCTCTGATTCAGTACAGCGTCTGCGCCCTTTTGTACAAGCTGGCGGCGGCGCTGGCCCAGCCGGTGTCGGACAAGCGTCTGGTCAGCTGTCTGGGGGCCATGGGTGAAGGCTGCGGCATGCTTTTGAAAATCCTGTGCGCCATGGAACTGTTGTGTCTGATTGCCATAGCGGCGCTGGCCGTGTCTTTTGGAGGTGGATAAGATGACCCAGGCGGTTTATCAGTGGGTGCGGAATCTGGCGGTTTACTATATCGTTCTCACCGCGCTTACGCACATCATGCCCAATTCCCAGTATGGCAGATACATCCGGTATTTCATGGGCGTATTGCTGTTGTTGATTCTGGCTTCGCCGCTTTTTCATCTGCTGCATTTGGAGGAGCGGATGAGTGAGTTGTTTCATAAGAAAACGCTGGAGCAGGAGTTCTGGCAGCCCCAGGAAAATGAAATGCAGGCCCAGGAATATTACTTGCAGGCGTACGAGCAGGAAGTGGCGGATAAAATCCGTGAATCTTTGCAGGAGATCACGGGAGAGGGTTGCGAAATCCTGGAAGTGCGGGTGCGCATGGAGCTGGATGGAGACAGGCGGCTTTTTGTGGCGGCGGTGCAAATCTGGCTGTCCGGCGCGGAGAATCAGCGGATGAGGGAGAGGGTGGAAAATGAGCTGGGAGAATCCTACGAAATCACAGGAGAAAGGCTGGAGCTTTTCTTTGAAGAAATGGGGTAAAGAGAAGTGGCTGGCCGTGCTGCTTTTAGGGCTTTTGCTGCTGGTGACGGCCATCCCCGCAAAAAAGCCAGCCAGCCAAACCGCGTCGGAGACAGTGGAAAGCTCCGCGCGAAGCGGTTACGGAAGCTCTTATGGAAGCACAAACGCGGCCGCGCGGACATTGAGCGAGAAGGCTGCGCTGGAACAGCAGCTGGAGGAATTGCTTTTGCAGGTGGAGGGCATCGGGCAGGTGCGGGTGATGCTGATGTTAAAAGATTCGTCCGACAGCGTTACCTCTTTTTCGTCCCAAAACCCGTCCATATCCATACAAGGCGTGCTGATTGTGGCGCAGGGTGGGGACAATTCTGTGACTGTGCGAAATATTCAGGAAGCAGTTATGGCATTATTTCAGGTGGAAGCCCATAAAATTAAAGT
>CAOJVE010000042.1 GCA_948444865.1 uncultured Lachnospiraceae bacterium | reverse complement strand
CCATAAAGAAAACTACGAGGCCCTGCACCCCACCGGACCCAAAAGCGACTACGCCTACCACACAGAAGCCATGGACCGCGCCATGGAGGCGGGCATCGACGACGTGGGCTGCGGCGTGCTCTTCGGACTGAACACCTACCGGTACGACTTCGTGGGCCTTCTGATGCACGCAGAGCACCTGGAAGCCACCATGGGCGTCGGCCCCCACACCATCAGCGTACCCCGCATCTGTCCGGCGGACGACATTTCCACCGACGACTTTGAAAACGCCATCGACGACGACACATTCCAGAAAATCGTGGCCGTCATCCGCATCGCCGTGCCCTACACCGGCATGATTATCTCCACCCGGGAATCCCAGGCCTGTCGGGAAAAAGTGCTGGATCTGGGCATCTCGCAGATCAGCGGCGGCTCCCGCACCAGCGTGGGCGGCTATGTGGAAGAAGAACCGGAAGATAAAAACTCTGCCCAGTTTGACGTCAGCGACCGCCGCACCTTAGACCAGGTGGTGAACTGGCTTCTGGATCTGGGCTACATCCCCAGCTTCTGCACCGCCTGTTACCGGGAAGGCCGCACCGGCGACCGCTTCATGAAACTGGTGAAATCCGGCCAGATCGCCAACTGCTGCCAGCCGAACGCGCTGATGACTTTAAAAGAATATCTGGTGGACTACGCTTCTGCAGACACCCGCGCCAAAGGCGAAAAAGTCATCCTGGAAGAGCTGAAAAAAGTCCCCAGAGACAAAACCCGCGCCATCGCCGAGAAAAACTTGGCGGAAATCGAAAACGGCAAACGGGACTTCCGCTTCTAAACAAAAAAAACAAGGGCATGGCGCGCAAAATCACCATGCCCTTAACTTCTGATCCAACTCTGGACAGACTTTTTGCAGCCGCACAATCGCCCCCTCTTTATCCAGGAAACAATGCATGCTGCTGGCCGTGGCGCAAAGGGTCTGCTCTTCTTTTTTCACAATCTCATAATCCAGGCACAGGCGCACGCCGTTGTACTTTCTCACCTTCGCCGCAATCTGCACCCATTCGTGGAAACGCACCATCTGTTTATACTGGCAGTTCACTTCCAAAACCGGCGAGACAATCCCTTCCGCTTCCATTCGATGATACCCGAACCCAATCTGGTCCATATAATCCACCCTGGCCTCCTCCAGCCACCGTATAAAATTAGAGTGATGGACAATCCCCATCTGATCCGTCTCGTAATACTGGGTAAAATGTTCATATACTTTCATTTTTTTCTTCCTTTCATTTTCCAAATATTCGACAACAGCTTTATCATAAGGCGAAAAAAACGGCGCGTCAACCTCAAAATCCGCCCGGGCGCGCATAGGTTTTGCCATTTTTGTAAATCCTATAGGCGATTGCGAAACGCCCCTTTCAACAACCAAAGTTTTGCAATGATCGAATAAAAATCCTATCATCTGAGGTGACAATATGATCAATGAAGAAGAGCTTCCCATCGGCTTCACCATGGAACTGGCCATGCACGCCGATTCCCTGAACAAATTTTCCCGCCTGTCCAAGCCGGAGCAGGAAAAACACATCGCCCACGCCCGGGAAATCAAAAGCCGGGAGCAGATGCGCAATTACGTGGAGCAAATGTTCCGCTGAAAATCCAAACGCGCGCATAAGGACCGCAAAATTGGTTATTACTAAAACCGCCAGTAACCATTCATCTCACACTTAAGGAGGAAAACATGACAGAAAATTATACTTCCATGCACACAGGCGAAGACTCCTCACGCGGCGAAGACTTCCGCGTAGCCGAGCTGACCGACAGCAGTTTTGGAGAAATCCGGGATCTGGAGGACAAAATCAGCAAAAACCTTGGCAAAAGAATCTCCCTGGTGGCCTACGAAGACCCTTCCCGCTAGACTTCCCTTTAAGCGCCCGGATGGCAAACAGCTGTCCGGGCGTTTTGCCAGAAAAAGCCGCAAAACCGCCTACATATTTGGTGAGAAAACGCATTGACGCAGTTCCCCTTTGACATATATAATGTATAAAGTAATTAACTGTAAATTGGGAATATAGAGGAGAACGGACACTATGAGCAAAATCGCAATGAGCACCCCCCTGGTGGAAATGGACGGAGATGAGATGACCCGCATTCTGTGGCAGATGATCAAAGACGAGCTGCTGCTTCCCTACGTGGATCTGAAAACAGAATATTACGACCTGGGGCTTGAATGCCGCAACGACACAGACGACCAGGTGACCATAGACGCCGCAGAAGCCACCAAAAAATATAAAGTCGCGGTAAAATGCGCCACCATCACCCCCAACGCCGCCCGCGTGGAGGAATACAAGCTGAAAAAAATGTGGAAAAGCCCTAACGGCACCATCCGCGCCATGTTAGACGGCACAGTTTTCCGCTCTCCTATCTTCGTGAAGGGCATCGAACCCGTGGTGAAAAACTGGAAAAAGCCCATCACCCTGGCCAGACACGCCTACGGCGATGTCTACAAAAACGCCGAGATGAAGATCCCCGGCCCCGGAAAAGTGGAGCTTGTGTACACCGCCGCAGACGGCTCCCAGCAAAAGGAGCTGATCCATGAATTTGAAGGCCCGGGCGTGGTGCAGGGCATGCACAACCTGGACGCCTCCATCGAAAGCTTTGCCAAGAGCTGCTTTAATTTCGGCCTGGACACGAAGCAGGACGTATGGTTCGCCACCAAAGACACCATCTCCAAGAAATACGACCACCATTTCAAGGATATTTTCCAGAAGGTCTACGACGAAGAATTTCAGGAAAAATACGAAAAAGCAGGCATTACTTATTTCTACACCCTCATCGACGACGCGGTTGCGCGGATCATGAAAGGGGAAGGCGGCGTGATCTGGGCCTGCAAGAACTACGACGGGGACGTGATGAGCGACATGGTTTCCTCCGCCTGCGGCTCCCTGGCCATGATGACCTCCGTGCTGGTTTCCCCCCACGGCTACTACGAGTATGAAGCCGCCCACGGCACCGTGCAGCGCCACTACTACCGTCATTTAAAAGGAGAAGACACGTCCACAAATCCCGTGGCCACTATCTTCGCCTGGACCGGCGCGCTGGCAAAAAGAGGGGAGCTGGACCAGAACCCGGCGCTCACTGACTTCGCCCGTCGCCTGGAAAAAGCCACCCTGAAAACCATCGAAGACGGAAAAATGACCGGCGACCTGGCGGCCATGACTGCCATCCCCAGCCCGACCATCTTAAACAGCCGGGAATTTATCCGGGCAATCGCCGAGAATTTAAACGCATGAACCTGCATAAAGACCTGCAAGAACAGATCATCGCCCTGGCCGTATCCGGCGGCGACATCGTCGGTTTTTCCACAGACATTGATGAAGTCGTGCCCACGCTGCTTATCTTCGACGTGGTGAACCTGGACGGCCCTGTACAGGAGGAACTGCTGGAATCCATCGAAGCCGAAGGGATCGTAATCTATGAAGAAATATGATAATTTTAAAAAAGCATTGAAGAATCTGGAACTGTGCGAAAATTATGCCCCTTTCTACGATACTGGACGATGAGATACAGAAAAACTGGCTATAAGGCAAGAAAGGAACGCCTCCAAAAGCGTTCCTTTGTCATCTTCTCATATGTTTTCGGAATCCTCCGCCAGACTCTCCCACTGCTCGTAAAGGTCTTCCAGCTCCGCCTGGATGTCCGCCTGCTCACTGGAGAGTTCGGCGCATTTTTGTGGATCGGTGGCGATCTCCGACTGGGATAAGAGCTGATTGATCTCAGAGTCCCGCTCTTCCAGCTCGCCAATGCGTTTCTCCGTTTTTTTCAGATCGTTTTCCCGCTTGCGCTTTCTAGCCTGCTCTTCTTTCTTCTGCTTCCAGGATAATTTCTCCTGGGAAACCGCCGATGGCGAAAGATCCGTCTCCTGCGCCGGGGCGTAAATTTCGGTGAGCTCGTCCTTTTTTTCCAGATAATAATCATATCCGCCCGCATAATTCACCAGCGCCCGGTTGGTCAGATCCAGAATCCGCGTGGCCGTCCGATTGATAAAGTACCGGTCATGGGAGACATAGAAAAGGGTGCCCGTATAATTGTTCAGCGCCTCCTCCAGAATCTCCCGGGAGAGAATATCCAGATGGTTGGTGGGCTCATCCAGAAGCAGGAAATTGGCCTCCGAGAGCATCAGCTTGGCCAGCGCCACCCGCCCCCGCTCTCCGCCGCTTAACGCCGATATTTTCTTAAAAACATCGTCCCCGGTAAACAAAAAGGCGGCCAGCGCATTGCGGATCTCCGTATGGTTCAGCGTGGGGTACGCGTCGGACAATTCGTCGAAAATGGTTTTTTCCATATGAAGCGCCTGGTGCTCCTGGTCATAATAACCAATGCGCACCCTGGAACCCAGACTGCACGTCCCCCTGTCTATGGACTGCTGACCGATGATCATTTTCAAAATCGTAGTCTTTCCCATGCCG
Source organism: uncultured Lachnospiraceae bacterium (assembly GCA_948444865.1). Classification (GTDB taxonomy): domain Bacteria; phylum Bacillota; class Clostridia; order Lachnospirales; family Lachnospiraceae; genus MGBC164599. The sequence goes on along the minus strand of CAOJVE010000042.1, from coordinate 13,268 downwards.
TTGCCGCCAATGAGGGCCACCCGCTCCCCCCGCTTGATTTCAAAGGACAGATTGTCAAAAAGGCAGTTGGAGCCAAAGGATTTAGACAGCTCCTGCACCGCCAGCACATCTTTCCCGCTCTCCATGCGGGGCGTCAGGCGCATGTGCATGGCGCTTTCCTCCATGGACGGCTTTTCCAGCAGCGTGATCTTGTCCAGCTTTTTCTCCCGGCTCTCCGCCCGGCGGATGGATTTTTCCCGGTTAAAGGATTTCAGCTTGGCGATAACCTCCTCCTGATGGCGGATCTCCTGCTGTTGGTTCTCATAGGCCCGCAGCTGGGCCTCCCGCACCTGGGCCTTTTTCTGGCTGAAGGCCGTGTAATTTCCCGAAAAATCCATGGCTTTGCCCTGCTCCAGCTCAATGACCCGGGTGACGATCCGGTCCAGAAAATACCGGTCGTGGGACACAAGCAGCGCCGCCCCCGGATAATTCAGCAGGTAAGTTTCCAGCCAGACGATGGAATCCATGTCCAAGTGGTTGGTGGGCTCATCCAAAAGCAGAATGTCCGGTTTCCCCAGAAGCAGACAGCCCAGCGCCACCCGGGTCTTCTGCCCGCCGGAGAGGTTCGCGATGGGTTTGTGAAACTCCTCCTCAGAAAATCCCAGGCCTTTGAGCACGCCGGTCACCTCGCTCTTGCAGGCGTAGCCGTTGTCCCGCTCAAACTGCTGGGTCAGGCTGGCATACGCGTTCATCAGCTTCTCAAGCTCCTCCCCTTCGGCCCGCTTCATGGCCAGCTCCATCTGGCGCATCTTCTCCTCCATGTCCAGAAGATACTGCTTTTCCTTTAACAGCTCCTGGTAAATGGTCCGGCCGCTTCTCACATCCTGGCTCTGCGCCAGATAGCCCAAAGCGGCGCCTTTTGCCAGGGTGATCTGGCCTTCGTCCGCTTCCATCTCCTTTCGGATAATCCTAAGAAGCGTGGTCTTTCCCGCGCCATTGCTGCCGATAAGCGCCACCTTTTCCCGTTCCTCTATATGAAAAGACACCTGGTCCAATATGACCTTTTCTCCAAAACTTTTCTGGATGTTCTGACATGTAAGTAACATTTAAAAAGCCTCCTTTTTCCAGGAGTTATTATAGCGAATATTGGAAAAAAATACAACGGCATATTTTTTTAACGTCAGAAAAAGGCAACATGAAACTTATCTCATCCTCCTTTAGATCTTGCATTTAATTTTTAAAAATATTTTGTAATAGTTCACCCATATTTTATTCTTTTAGGCGCGTATTTATTTCCTCAATTATAAAACAGATGAGTTCCTCCGGCGTTGGGATTTTGCCTTCGCATGGGACCTGCTGCTGGCGCATGATTGTCAGGCCATCGTCTTTGGGCGGATTGGCCCATGCGTAGTCAATGGCTTTCTGCATTTCATCCAAGGCCTCGTCTTCGCTTACTTTGTTATTCTCCGCAACTTTTTTCAGTATTTCTCTCATTTTCATAGCGTTTCTCCTTACGTTTTTTTAGCGTTTTGAATATGATCCATCGGTTCATATTTCCAATTATAAAGGATTCGGAGCGTGATTTTTGTCAAAAACCGTCGGCTGTAACAAAAAAAATTTATTTTTATTATAAATTTGTTGCAACATAGATCAAATTGTTTCAAGAACATTTTACAGGAGGGTCATTTGCTATGGCAGATGCGCTTGATCTCCCAATGATGGGAGAACGACTCCGTGCTTGTCGACAGACACGGAAACAGACAATGAAAGAATTTGCAAAACTGTGCGGCATTTCAGAACGATACCTGGCGGATATAGAGCGCGGACTAAAAGCCCCGAAACTGGAAACTTTTGTAAAAATCGCAAACGCCGCAAAAATTTCCCCCGAGTATCTGCTGCAGGACAGTCTAACAACATTGGATTCCGGAAGCCTTGTGCAAAATGCGCTGAATGTCTTATCCAGTAAACAAAAAGAAATACTTCAGGATTTTATTATACAGCTTGCCACTAGTATAAAATAGGGCAAAAATGGATGCTATATATTTTCAAGGGGCCGCCAAAAGCTGCCCCTTAAAATTATTGCCGTATGCCGTACCGCCGCTGATACGCCTGGAAAAAACGCTGCATATCAAACGCGCCCCACCCCTGCCGGTTCTGGGGATAGCCTGCGTCCACTGCGCTTTCTTTCAGCAGCATCTTGATTTCCACATTGGAAAGGGACGGATCATACTCCAGCAGACGGGCGATGGCCCCGGAAACCACTGGCGTGGACATGGACGTGCCGCTTTTTCTCACATAAAGCCGCCCTTTTCTTTGGGGCGCACAGGACAGCACGCGCATGCCGGGGGCCACGATGTCCGGTTTGCGCACGCATTCCAGCGTAGGGCCGCTCCCCGAACTTCCGTACCGAGCGCCCAGCATATCGCTGGCTCCCACGGTGATGACCTTCCGGCTGCTCCCCGGCGCGGTGACTGTGCCCGGCCCCGGCCCCCGGTTGCCCGCGGCCGCCACCACCGCCATTCCCGCGTCCCACACCTGATCCACGCCCTGTATAAGAACCCGGTGGTCCCCGTCGCTGCGGTAAATGGTCCCCACCGATATATTTACAACCTGGATTTTGTATTTCTTCTGATTCCGAATCAGCCACTGAAACGCTTCCAGCACCTGCTCTTTATTCCCACTGCCCTGCCGATCCAGGACCTTTATTCCAATAAAATTACACTCCGGCGCCATGCCGCGGCACCGGCCCTGGGAAGCGGCTCCGCTCCCCCCTAAGATGCCTGCGATATGGGTGCCATGGCCGTTGTCGTCGTATGGCTGCATTCTTCCATGAACCATATCGCAAAAGGCAATAATACGGTTGCCAAAATCTATATGGGGAAAAATTCCGGTGTCAACAACGGCGACGCCGACGCCCTTTCCCGTCAGATTTGAAAAGTCTCTCATGATCATGCTCCAGCGCGATTGCGCACCTATTCATGTATAAGATATTCCCCAAGGCCAGCGATTGTTAAAATCCCCGCAGGCGGCTTTCCTGACAAATCAATCGCCGCCGCCCATCAGGAGCATCTCCACGCCTACGCGCGAGTAGATCAGCAGCGCCAAAAGCCCTAATAGGAGCACGGGCCGGTCCAGCAAAGTTTCCACATCGGATTCAAGGAGAAGCTCCGCCCACCCGAAACGATCCAGCGCCCACAAGGTAATAGCAAAGGCAATAAAATATTTAAGCCAGCGGATCGCCTGCATAAAGCAAAACATGTACAGAAATATCAGCAAAGGCGCCATGACCAGCCAAAAGAGCGCGCCCAGCGCCATATGTATCCGGGCCATTGAACAGAAAATCCAATTCAGAACGTATGTAAGCTCGATTGCAATAACAGAAATTAAATACATTACACAAAAATTGACAAAATAATGGGTCACCCAGATCATCACGCGCTCAAACCCACTGCCGCAGCCGCTCGTATCAAAAAAATCCATCTCAAAAATATTCCAGAAAAACATCATCGCCAGAGTGGCGCCAATCAGGAAAATCCCCAGTATGTTGCTGAGCGGAAATTCCTGAAACGCCGGCAGCTCTTCCATTCCGTCCAGGGCGCCGCCCACCTGCAGAATATTACAGGCTTCGCTGAAAATAAAACGCCACCGCAGGTTCATCTCAGAGAGCGCAGAGCTTCCGGACTCCGCCAGCTCCTCATAGGGGTTAAACTGCCCGCTGATAAACGCCGTGGCGCCAAACAAAACGGCCGCGGCGAGCAGACACAAAAACAGAGTCTTCTTTGAAAAGTTTCCCAAACACATACAAATTCCTTTCCTTTCTAAAACACAATTATTAAAAAATTAAGACTACATTGCTATTTTATCATGTTTTGACAAAATCCACAAAACTTTTCTGAATATAGCGGACCGCTCAAGCATCCCCTCATAACTCGACATCCTTCGACGCGCACAGATTTTTCACAGAAACTTTATGACTTTTTTGTCATTACTCACTTGCGGCAAATTCTATTTCGTACTATAATGATAAAAACATCTTTAAAAAATAAAAGGTTGAGGAGCCAGATCATGAAAAATAAAAAACATTTATTAATCGCGGCGTTTGTAGCTTTGAGCTCCCTTACGCTGTTCCTGGGCGGATGTGGGAAAAAGGATGACTCGTCCACGGCGATCGCCATCACGCCCACGCCTTCCGATACCACAACGGCCACGCCCACAGAATCGGCGTCCGCCACGCCGGACGCTTCGGCAAATGCGGCAGGCGGCGTGTCCGCAAATGGGCCAAACACATCTTTTGCAACTTCAAGCAACACAATGATAAATAACGGGATTTCTTCAAACGCCACGGAGGGCGGCAGCAAGATTACCGGGACCATCGTGGCGGCCAGCATGGAGAATGTGACCGTCCGCACATCGGAAGGGGCTGACTACACCTGCGCCACGGCAAACGCCATCAATAATCTGTCCGACGGCATTACCCTGGGCAACAGCATCACCGTCACCCTGGCTTCCATGTCCGCGGTAAACGGCATGTACACGGCCACAGAGTTAAATGACATAAGCTCCGCCCAGGCCAATTCCCAGGACGCCGGCCTAGGCACGGACGGCGCCGGAACCATGGGCAGCGAAGGCCTTTACGATAACGACGCCAACGTAAACGACGGTACGCAATACAGCGACGGCACAATCTACGATGACGGGACGGGCGGCACAGATACATACACCGATTACGGCGACACAAGCGGCATATACGACGACACAACCACTTACGACGACGGCAGCGGCGACTACTATTATTACGATCCGTCTACAGAAGCTTACGACCAATCTTACTGATCTATAGGACATCCTGGCAAGGGTGCAGCGGCTTTCGCCTCGCTCCTGCCAGGATGGATTTTCTGTGCTATTTCAGCGCCCGCCTCTCATAGAATCTATAGAAAATATAGAATCATATGGAATTTATTCATTTATGCCAGACATAAAAGACGTCATTCTCTCCAACGATTACTGGGATCTGATCTATCCGGTTTGGAACACGCCGGAAAGAATGCTGGAAAATACGGAACTGTTCCCCCAGATCATCAACCATAATTTCACCCAGGTTTTCTGGAACCGAAATGAACCGCTGGACCCTTCTATTCGTGAAATCCTTTACAGCTTTCTTCCCAACGTGTATACACTGGAAGACACTACCAGCGTCGCAAAATCCGGCGTTCTCCAGGTGCAGTCCAATCCCGCCCTAGGACTGACCGGGCGAAATGTCCTCATCGGTTTCTTAGATACGGGAATCGCCTATACCCATCCGGCCTTCCAGGACGCTGCCGGCAACACGCGGATTGATTTCATATGGGACCAGACCATCCAGACCGGCCCCCCTCCCAGTGGGTTCAATTACGGCACCGAGTACAGCCGAAGCCAGATTCAGGAAGCCATCGATTCCCCGGATCCCTATCAGATTGTGCCCAGCCGGGATATGGACGGACACGGAACTTCCCTGGCCGGCATCGCCGCGGGCAGCGTGGATGAAAAAAACAGCTTCCAGGGCGTGGCCCCCGACGCCCGGCTTGTCGTGGTAAAACTAAAGGAGGCGAAGCCTCACCTGCTGGAGTATTATCAGTTTAACGGAAGTTCGCCCATGTTCCAGGAAAACGATATCCTGATGGCCATACGCTACCTGATGGAAACGGCCCGAAATCTGGCCATGCCTTTAGTCATCTGCATCTGTCTGGGAACCAACCAGGGCGCCCACACCGGAGACGGGGCTTTAGCCGGCACCCTGGAAAGCCTGAAGGTTTACCAGGGGATATCCGTGGTCATCGCCGGGGGAAATGAGGCCGGGCGGGCGCACCATTTCAGCGGAAGAGTGACAAACCCCAGCGTTTTTGAGGAAGCGGAAATACAGGTTCCGGCCAATTCGCCTGGCTTTAGCATGGAATTTTGGGGACATCCGCCGGATCTCTATACGGTGGGCATTGTGTCCCCTCTGGGCGAAGTGGTGGACCGGATTCCTGCACGCTTCAATCAGAACCAGGAGATTTCTTTCATTCTGGAAAACACTTCTCTTTTGATTTCCTACGGACTTGTGGACACGGAGTCTGGCGGGCAGGTAATTTTCTTCCGGTTCCGGCAGCCCACGGAAGGCATCTGGCGCATCCGGATCTACTGCAACACCCAACCCACCGGAAATTTCCATCTGTGGCTTCCGGCCGACGGCATGGTAGACCCGGATATTACGTTTTTAAATCCGGATCCTTTTACCACCATCGTGGCACCCGGCAACGCCGTGCCTGTGATCACCACGGCCGCCTACCAGGCGCCCAACGATTCCCTCTATCCTTATTCCAGCCGGGGATTCACGCCCATCCACGACATAAAGCCGGACATCACCGCCCCCGGCGTGGATCTGACTGTGCCGCGCCCCCAGGGCGGATACGGCGCCGCCACCGGATCCTCCATCGCCGCCGCCTTCACGGCAGGAAGCGCCGCGCTGATCGTCCAATGGGGCATATCCCGCGAGCCCAAACGGTATTTCAGCTCCAACCAGATCAAGTCCTACCTGGTCCGCGGCGCCGTCCGCAACCCTGCCCTCACGTACCCCAACCGGGAGTGGGGCTATGGCATTTTAAATGTTTATCAGGTGTTCAGCATTTTTTTATCCCCATAGTTGTAACCAAATCTCAAAATCTTCATAGGATGGAATTGTAAATAAATTTTGGAGGATTTTTAAATGAGTGATTTAGCTGCTACAAATTGTGGATGTGGATGTGACGACAGATGTGAATGCGGACGGGAAGAAAGCTGCGGATGCGGCGGCGGCCTGATGAACGGATTCGGGGGCGGCTCCTGCAGCTGCATCCTGTGGCTCATCATCCTGATGTGCTTCTGCGGTAACGGCGGCGGCTCCTGTTTCGGCGGCCACAGCTGTGGATGCGGCGGCGCAGACAACAGCTGTCTTCTGATCATCATCCTGCTGCTTTGCTGCGGAGGATGCGGCTGCTAATCAGTGGCTTAAAAAAGGCCGGGGAGTAAAATCCCTGGCCTATCTTTTTATTTAATTTCTTCTCATTTTCCTTTTTTCCATCCCGGCGCGTCTCTTTTTTTCCTGCATCTTCCTGCGCATGCATTCCTCGTCTATTTCATAAAGGGCGTTCCCCTCCAGCACCACATGGTCCTCGGATTCCGTCCGGTTCACATTCATTGGCTTCATTTTCAATAATCTCCTCAAAATCTATAGATTCAGTTTTATCATATGTCATTTCCCATCCCCCTGTCATATTCTAATTAAAGAAATCATAATATAAGCAAAAAGGAAAACTATGGATCAGCAAAAAACCACCCCTATGACCGATCTGGACCAGATGGTCAGCGATGACCAGATTCAGATTCTGAAGGCGGCCATCCCATACGTCTCTTCGTCCGGCCAGCGGCTTTTATCCATCTATTCAAAAGCCCGCGAGCTTCAGAACACACTGACTTTGTTTCCCCAGGAAAAAGCAGACATGCGCATCTGCGGCACAAGCGCGCCGTCACAGCCTTTGGATATCTTAAACGAAATCCGCCCCTTTTGCAGCGGCGAGGCCCAAGAGCGCATCGACCAGATCATACAGATGTTTGCCATCATTCAAATGCTGGAACTGTTTCAGGATAAGGAAGGTGATTAAATGAGTGAGAATCAAAATGATCAAAACGGCCAGTGGATGAACAATCCCCAGCTGGCCGGTCTTGACAAAGAAAAGCTGAAAATGCTGCAGGGGCTGGCCGACCAGGGCATGCAGAAAAGTCAGTCCGACATGCTGCCCTTTTTGATGTCCGCCGCTGCAAAAGGAAAAGAAAATGGCATTCATTTCTCTTCCAATGAAATCAATGCCATTATCGAGGTTATGAAAATGGGAAAGTCTCCCAAGGAGGCCGCCCGAATGGATAAAATCGTTTCTCTGATGAAACTGATGAATCGCTGAATTGATTTATTTCTTTTTGAAATTCTGAAGGAGGGTGTCCCGCAGCAGAATCAGCGCGTTGACGGTGGAATATTCCCGGATTTTACTCCGGTTCCCCGACAGATGGAATTCCCGCACGTTTATGTCGCCCTTGTAGCAGCAGGCCATGAAAACCGTGCCCACCGGCTTTTCCTTGCTCCCGCCGTCCGGCCCCGCGATGCCCGTGATCGCCACGCATACATCCGCCCCGGACGTGAAACACCCGCCTTTGGCCATCTCCTTGGCCGTCTTGCTGCTGACGGCGCCCTCCTTGGCCAAAGTGCCCTTTTTGACTAGCAGCCGTTTTCTCTTGGCCCGGTCGCTGTAGGTGACAAAACTCTCCTTCAACACACTGGAGGCGCCCGGCACATTCACGATGCGGGCCGCCACCATGCCTCCCGTACAGGATTCGGCTGTGGCCAGCGTCAGATTCTGGTCCGCCAAAAGCTCCACCACCGTTTCCTCCAGCGTCTTTTTCTCCTCGGTCGTATAAATATTTTTGCCAAAACGCGCCTTTAGCTCCCGCACAAGGGGTTTGCAGAGCTTCTTGGCCTCTTTTTCGTCCTTGGCCTTCGCCGTAATCCGCAGATGCACTTCCCCGGTTTTGGCGTAGGGCGCAATGGTTGGATTCTTCTGCTTCTGAATCAAATCCTGAATATCGGCTTCTACCTGGCTTTCGCCCACGCCGCAGATCTTCACCATCTGGGAATAGATGACCTCCGGCTGGCGCTTGCGCAGATACGGGTAAATCGCCTCCTCGAACATGGGCTTCATCTCGCCTGGCGGGCCGGGCAGCAGGATCATGCTCTTGCCGTCCTGTTCCAGAATCAGCCCCGGGGCCGTCCCGTTATGATTGTCAATCACCTGCGCCCCTTTGGGAACCATCGCCTGTTTCCAGTTGTTTTCCGGAATCTTCTTGACATCCTGGATTTTCAGATGCTCTTTGAAAAAATTTTCAATGCGTTTTTTGGTGTGGGCATCCTGGGTCAGCTTCCAGCCCAATACCTCCGCCGCCGTTTCCTTGGTCAGATCGTCCTGGGTCGGCCCCAGCCCTCCCGTAATGATGATCACTTGCGAACGCGCCCACGCCTGCTTCAAAGTCTTGGTAAGCCGCCCCGCATTGTCCCCCACAACCGTGTGGTAGTACAGGGAAATCCCCAGCCGGGCGCACATTTCCGATAAATACGTGGCATTCGTATTCGTAATATTGCCCAATAAGATCTCCGTGCCCACCGAAATCAATTCGCCGTCCATATCTGCTCCTTTCCCGCGTTAATCCTAATCCTGCATGGATAACACACCTTTGTTTTTCCACAAATAATCCGCCAGTGAAATCACTGTCAGCGCCACAGACAAACCAACCAGAATGTTTTCCGCCAGAGCCGCCTTCCCGCCCAAATCCATCAAAAGCAGGATGATCATAGCCATCTGGCAGACCGTTTTTATTTTCCCCCAGTAGCTGGCGGCGATGACCAGGCCGTTGTCGGAGGCCACCAGCCGAAAGCCGCTGATGATAAACTCCCGGGCGATGATAATCAGAACCGCCCAGGCGGCAAGCCGTCCCTGCGCCAACAGGCAGATCATGGCCGAGCAGACTAAAAGCTTATCCGCCAGAGGGTCCATAAACTTTCCGAAGTTGGTGATTAAGTTGTATTTCCGGGCGATGTGCCCGTCCAAAGCGTCTGTGACGCTGGCAATACAGAAAATAAACAGGCAGATCCATTTGCGCATTTCCCCGCCCCATTCCCCCAGCATAAGAATCACGAAGGGAAAAACCAAAATAAAACGTAAAAGCGTCAGCTTATTCGGCGTATTCATCTTCCAGCTCTCCTATCAGATCGTATTCCAGGACCCCGGTCACTCTCGCCTGCACGAAATCCCCGGTCATCAGAGCTTCCCCGGTTTTGATAAACAGATAACCGTCCACGTCCGGCGCGTCCGCGTAGGTCCGCGCCACGTATGCGCCCTCGCCGGGGATCGCGCCCTCCACGATGCACGGCAATGTCTGTCCCACGCGCGCTTCGCCTTTTTCCATGGAAATTTCCTGCTGAAGCTCCATCAGCTCGGCCCGGCGCGCCTCTTTTTCCTCCTGGGGAATCTGCCCTTCCATGGCGGCGGCCGGCGTGTCCTCCTCCGCGGAATAAGTAAAAACCCCCAGACGGTCAAATTCCATTTTTTCCACAAATTCCATCAGCTCTTGGTGGTCTTCTAAAGTCTCCCCGGGGAATCCGGAAATCAGCGTTGTGCGAAGCGCGATGTCCGGTATCCGGCGGCGCAGATCCGCCACCAATGCCTCCAGCTCGGCCCGGCTGGTCTTTCGGCCCATCCGTTTCAGAATCCGATCGCTGGCGTGCTGAATGGGAATGTCCAGATAGTGGCAGACCTTTGGCTTTTGGGCAATCACGTCGATCAGCTTTGGGTACAGCTCTTCCGGATAGCAGTACATGACCCGTATCCAGACGAGGCCGGGAATCTCACAAAGACGCTCCAAAAGCCGGTGCAGGGATTTTTCCCCGTACAGATCCTGTCCGTAGACCGTCGTCTCCTGCGCCACCAGGATCAGCTCCCGCACGCCTTCTTCGGCCAGCTCCCGGGCCTGCGCAAGCAGACGCTCCATGGGAATGCTGCGGTAACGCCCCCGGAGCTTGGGTATGACGCAGTATGTACAATGCTTGTCACACCCTTCCGCGATTTTCAGATAGGCGAAGCGCCCGCCTGTGGTCAAGACCCGTTTGGCCGGAATCTGAGGCAGATAGTTCACATCCTCGTATTTCTCAAAATGCTCCCTGGCAAAGGCCGTGTCCAGCGCTTTTAAAATATCTTCCGTCGCAGTGGTTCCCAAAACGGCATCCACCTCCGGGATCTCCCTAGAAATCTCCTCCCGATAACGCTGCGCCAGACACCCGGCCACCAAAAGCGCCTGGCAGGGGCCGCTCTTTTTGTATTCAGCCATTTCCAGAATCGTCTGCACGCTCTCTTCCTTCGCGTCGCCGATAAAGCAACAGGTGTTGATGGCAATGGCGTCGGCGCAGGATTCGTCGTCGGTAATCTCATAGCCGTGGGCGGTCAAAAGCCCCAGCATTTCCTCCGAATCCGCCAGGTTCTTGTCGCACCCCAGGGAAATAAACAATATCTTCCGCATAAATTCCTCCCAAGTCCAGAGCGTGTTTGTCTAAAGTCTAAAACAAAAGGCTGACGCGCGAAGAGACATTCCCTCTTTCGTACAGCAGCCTGTCAATTTCTCTATAGTTCCTCTTCCTCTGACGGCGGCTGTTTTGGGAGTTCTTCCATAGACATAGACGCTTCTTCTATGGACGCGTCCGCTTCTTCCAACAAAAGCTCCTCCTCTTCCTCCAGCAGATCCTCCTGGATGAGCGGCTCCAGCTCGGATAGTTCTTCCTTATCCTTTCTGTCCTCCGTCACGATCTTTACCTTTCCCTGGTACAGTTCGTCTATGGCGACTGACAGCGGCTTTTTCCCGCTGACATAGGGAACCAGAGGCGTGTCACCGCCGATAATCTGTCTGGCGCGCTTGCTGGTGGCCAGAACAATGGAATACCGGCTGTTGACCACCGGCGGCTCATCAATCTCGGTATCTTTATTTACAACCTGCATCAACTCTGAATAAGATGGATGAATCATAACATTCTCCCTTCATGCTTTATTTTACGCTACAATGACTTCAATTCCTGAAGGATGGTCTGCACAAACCCAAGATTTCTCTGGATTTTGCAATGTTCGCTCTGAATGACGCTGTGCATGGCGTCCACGCAGGATTCCAGGTCGTCGTTGATCAGAAGGTAATCGTAGGCGTCGATCCCTTCCGCCTCCTCGCCCGCCCTGCGCAGCCGGTTTTGGATCCGTTTTTCGTCTTCCGTTCCCCGGGTTATCAGCCGCCGTTCCAATTCCTGGGCGCTGGGCGGCGATACAAACAAAAGCAGTGCGTCGGCAAACATTTCTTTTATCTTTAACGCGCCCTGAATCTCGATTTCCAGAATCACGTCCTTGCCCGATTCCAGCTGCTTCTCCACATACGCCCGGGGCGTGCCGTAATAATTTCCCACATATTCGGCATATTCAATCAGCTGCCCCTCCTGAATCAGCGCCTCAAATTCCTCCCGGCTTCGGAAAAAATACTCCCGGCCATCCTGTTCCCCGGCCCTTGGCGCGCGGGTGGTGGCGGAAATCGACAGCGCGTAATTATCATACTTTTCCAGCAGCCTTTTCAGCAGCGTCCCTTTTCCCGCGCCGGAAAAACCGGACGCCACCACAAGAATTCCTTTACTCATTTTCCTCTCCTCTGCCTTCCAATTCATACTGGACCGAAAAACGCTTGGCGATTGTCTCCGGCTGCAGCGCGGATAATAGAATCTTCTCGCCTTCCGTGACGATCACCGCCTTGGTCTTCCTTCCCTGCGTCGCATCCACCAGACTCCCCAGATTTTTGGCATTCTGCACCAGGCGCTTCACAGGCGCCGCATCCGGGCTGACCACAGCCACAACCTTATCTGTATTGACCACATTGCCAAATCCTATATTGATTAATCTGGCCATCCGTATCCCCCTGTCACTCGATATTCTGAATCTGTTCCCGGATTTTCTCAATCTCTGTTTTCAAATCAATGGCAATATTGGAAATCTCCAGGTCGTTGGCCTTTGACAATATGGTATTGGACTCCCGGTTCATCTCCTGTGCGATGAAGTCAAGCTTTCTGCCCGCGCTGCCCCCTTCCTCCAGCGCCCGGCCCATATTCTGGATATGGCCCCTTAAGCGCACGGTTTCCTCATCGCAGCAGATTTTATCTGCGTAAATCACCACTTCAGCCGCAATCCGGCTCTCCTCTATCTGCGTATCCTGCAGCATCTCGGCCGTCTTGGCCTCCAGCTTCTCCCGGTAAGCCGCCAGCGTCTCCGGCGCGCGCGCCTCGATCTGATTCACCTTCTCCTTTAAAACTTCCAGCTTGCGCTGGATGTCCGCCTTCAGATGCGCCCCTTCCAGCTCGCGGGCCTCAACTGCATTGGACACCGCTTTCGCAAGCCCCGTCTCCAAAAGCTTCCACAGGGAATCCTCGTCCTGCGCCTGCTGTTCCATGGTGAAAATCTCCGGCAGCCGCGCAAGCGTTGACAGCGTAATGTCGTTTTCAATGGAAAATTCTTTCTCCATCTGTTTAAAATACGCCAGATACTGCTTGACCAATTCCGCGTTGTACGTAAGAAGCGCCTTCTGCGAAGAATAGTCTTCATAAAAAATAAAAACATCTACTTTGCCCCGCAGCAGATATTTTTTCAGATAATTGCGCACAGCCGTTTCAAAAA
>CAOJVE010000041.1 GCA_948444865.1 uncultured Lachnospiraceae bacterium | reverse complement strand
GCAAAGCGATGCGGGCGTATGAACGGGTGATGGAAGCGATAGAAAGCGTGGAGGATGAGCGGGAGCAGGATTTATTGTTTTATCGGTACGTCAAAGGAACGCCCTGGCAGAAAGTCGCGGATAGGATGGGTTATTCAGACAGCTGGGTATACAAAGCCCGACGACGTGCGATGGAAAATTTAAAAATTCCAAAAGAGTACATAGAAATACAGTAAGCGCCTGTGGTATTATGATACCGTGGAATTGAGGCCAAGGGAAACGGCATTCCATCTTGGGAAAATCCTCCTTATCAAAAGATTTCTCCTTTGATTGCGCATGGGCGGCCCGGTTTGGAGCGGCACCCAGGCCGGGCCGCCCGCCTTGTTCTTTTTCACTCATTAATCTTTTATCAATACTTCCTACAAAAACGCCCTGCAGATGTAAGGGGCGTTTTTTGATGGGAAAAAGGCCGCCTGAAGCAATGCCCCAAATATTGTTTGGAGGTGGCCGCATGGACAGTTTTATCAGTTGGGTTGGCGGGAAGAAAGCCCTGCGGAAAAAGATTCTGGGGCAGTTCCCCGCCGGCTATGGAAGGTATATCGAGGCGTTCGGAGGGGCCGGGTGGCTGCTGTTCGCCGAGGAGCGAAAAGGGAAGCTGGAAGTCTATAACGACATGGACGGAAATCTCGTGAATTTGTTCCGGTGCGTCAAGCGTCACCCAGGCGCGCTCCAGGAGGAGCTGGACTGGCTGCTGAATTCCCGCGAGACGTTCTTTGACGCGCGGGAAGAGGCGCGGGGGATGACGGACATTCAGAGGGCCGCTCAGTTTTTCATTTTAATCAAGGAGTCCTATGGCGTGGACTGCCGCTCATTCGGGGCCAGTAACAGGGACATGGCAAAGGCCGTGGCTTATATGCGCCAGGCCTCTGCCCGGTTAAATAAAGTCGTGGTGGAGCGCATGGACTTTGAGCGGCTGCTGAAGGTCTATGACAGGCCGGACGCGCTGTTCTACCTCGACCCGCCATACTTCGGCGTTGAAAAGTATTATAGCGCTAAGTTTGGAAGTAATGACCATACGCGCCTGCGCGACGCGCTGGGCCGGATACAGGGGAAGTTCATTCTCTCCTACAACGACTGCCCGGAGGCGCGGGAGATATATAAAGGATACGCAATGGTTGAAGCGGACCGGAACGACAATTTAGCGACGGGAAGGCGCTATCGGGAGCTGATTATAAAAAATTACTAGACAAACAAATGTTCCTCATGGTACAATCCCTTTAGGGCATTGCATCAGGCGGTTTTGCGCGGGGCTGGGCGGGTTATTCCGTCCGGCCCTTTGTGATGCGGAAAGGAGGCGGGCCGGGATGACAAAAAAACAGAAGAGGTTCGCGGAAGAATACCTGATTGACTTAAACGCCACCCAGGCCGCCATCCGGGCCGGGTACAAGCCGGACACGGCGGGGGCGATCGGCAGCGAAAACTTGAAAAAACCTGAAATTAAATCCGCCATAGACAAAGCTATGGCCGAGAGGTCCAGGCGCACGGGCATTAACCAGGACCGCATCCTCCGGGAGCTGGCGCGGATCGGGTTCGCGAAGATTACGGACGTTGTTGACAGAAAAACCGGGGAAATAAAGGATGACGCTTCAGACGATGACCTGGCCTGCGTCCAGTCCATCAAGGTCAAGCCCGGCGAATTCGGGACGGAGAGGGAAGTGAAAATGTACGACAAAAAATCCGCGCTGGTGGAGATGGGCAAACATCTGGGTATGTTTTCCGGGAACTCCGGCGCGGTTAGCGACGACGGGGTGGTGATTGTGAATGACGCGCCAGAAGACGGTTAGAATATCGGACATTGTTATTCCCAAATATCTGCCCGTCTTCAATGACAGAAAACACAGGCATGTCATTCTCACTTCCGGGCGCGCCGGAACGAAGTCCAGTTACGCCGCCGTGCGGTCCATTTATCAGCTGGTGAACGATCCGTGCGCGTCTGTGGTGGCGTTGCGCAAGCGTCATAACAAGCTGCGCAAGACGCTGTATAAAGAGATGCTCCGGGGAATAAACCGGCTGGGCGTGCCGAAGGAGCGTTTTAAGATTGGTCTGTCCCCTATGGAGATTACGTACAAAAAGCATGAGACCACTTTGTATTTTGCGGGATCGGACGGCGTGGACGACACGAAAGGGATCATTGACGAAAATAAGCCGATCCGGCTGGTGGTTCTGGATGAGTTGACGGAGTTTTTTGACGACGGGGAGGGCGAAGAGGAGCTGGCGAACATTGAAGCCACGTTTGTCCGGGGCAACAGCGGCGGGTTCCAGATGATTTACCTCTACAATCCGCCGAAAAATCCCAACGCGCCCATAAACCAGTGGTGCAAGAAAATGGAGAGGCGGCCTGACTGCATCCACATCCACACGGATTATCGGGACGTGCCAGAGGATTGGTTGGGGCCGGATTTGATTGAAACGGCCAGGGCTATGGAAGCGGCGGACCCGAAGATGCACCGCTGGATATGGCTGGGTGAGGCCGTCGGCGTGGACGATCTGATTTATTACATGTACGGCCCGAAAAACAGAGGCAGGCCCCGGGAAGGGCAGCGGTACCCGCTGATTGGCATTGGCGTGGATTACGGCCAGCAGAACGCCACTTCATACCAGCCCTTCGGCTTGAACCTGGATGAAAAGAAGCTGGAAGGGCTGGACGAATACTATCATTCTGGCCGGGATTCCGGGAAGCAGAAAAGCCCGTCCGAATACGCGAAGGATTTCGCCGCCCTCACAGACCGGCTGCACAAGCGTTACGGCTGCAATGCCTTTTACGTTTACATCGACCCATCGGCGGCGGGGCTGGCGGAGGAAATCCGGCGGCTGTCCCGTGGATGCGGCTATGGGGTGACGGTGAAAAAGGCGGAAAACGACGTGGCCGTGGGCATTCAGCGGACGCAGAAGCTTTTTTCCTATGGTGTTCTTCAGGTGTCACCAAAGCAGGAAAAGCTGGACTGGGAGCTGGGCCTGTATGGATATGACAAAAACTCCATCGAAAAGGGTAAGGAGGTCCCGCTGAAAGTAAATGACCATGGCTGTGACGCTCTTCGGTATGCGGTCATGGGTTTGTGGGATAAGGTTAAATATTTTTTGCCGCCGGCGGAAAGGGAGTGATTCTGTTTGGACATAGTGAAATATTTAAGAAACCAGGGATATGACACGGTGGACGCGTCCTTTTACCGGCTGATTTCCGTGTGGGAATCCTGGCACCGCGGCAAAGTGCGGAAATTCCACCGTTACCGGATATACAATGGGAAATCCTATGTGAGCCAGCAGCGGTATTCCCTGGGCATGGCCAAAAAAGTTTGTGAAGACCTGGCGGATTTGCTGATGAATGAAAAAGTCGGGATCACCGTCAGCGACAGCCGGACGCAGGATTATGTTGAGAGGGTTTTTGCGGAGCGCAACATGCGGGTGAGGCTGAATGAATGCCAGGAGCGCAAAGCGTTTACGGGGACGGTGGCGTATGTCCCGTATATTGATGGGGCAAACGTCGGCGACAATGGAGCGGTTCTTCCCGGCGAAGGCGGCGTGAAGGTCAGCTGCGTGTCCGCCGGGGGCATATATCCGCTGTCCTGGGAAGACGGATACATATCGGAATGCGCGTTCGCGTCAGTGAAGACCATAGGCGGAAAGAAATACGCGCACATCCAGACGCACGCGTTGGAAGGAGGCGAATATGTGATTGCGAACCATGTTGCGGAGTGCGTCGCGGGTTCCGGCAGGGAGGTTTCCCCGGCGGACTGGAAAGCCTTAAAAGGGTTCGAGGGCATGAGGGAAAAAATTTATACGGCCAGCGATAAACGTCAGTTTGTCATTGACACGCTTAGCATCGTCAACAACGCAGATGAGGGGAACCCGATGGGGGTTTCCCTTTTCGCCAACTGCATAGATCAGCTGATGGGCGCGGACATAGTTTATGACTCTTACGTGAACGAGTTCGTGTTGGGGAAGAAACGCATATTTGTGGCCCCTGCAATGCTGGCGTTTGACCCCATTACCGGGAACCCGGCGTTTGATGAAAACGATTTGGTGTTCTACCGGCTTCCGGAGGAGATGGGGAAGGATGGGAAGCCCATTGAGGAAGTCAACATGGAAATCCGGGCGGAGGCGCACAATCAGGCCATTAATGACCACCTGAACATTATATCCTCTAAATGCGGGTTTGGCACCGAGCGTTACCGGTTTGAAAAGGGCAGCGTGGCCACGGCCACCCAGGTGATCAGCGAAAATTCCGATTTATACCGGACGCTGAAGAAGCACGAAATCCCCCTGGAAAGCTCCTTGAAAGAATTAATCCGTATTGTTTGCCGGCTGGGCAATGTGCTGGGGGCGGATGTGGACGCGGACGCGGAAATCACCATTGACTTTGACGATTCCATTATCGAAGACAAGGCCACGGAGAGAAAACAGGACATGCAGGACGTTTCCATAGGCGCAATGAGTCTGGTGGAATACCGGGCTAAATGGTACGGGGAGACATTGGAGGAGGCCGCCGCTAATCTCCCGGAACAAAACGCCGTGATGGAGTAGGGACATGCGCGAAACGTACAAGGAAAAAATGACGGAGAAAGTCGCTGGCCATTTTTCCCGGCTGGAGCTGCGGATCATGGAGGACATTATCCGCCGGATTCGGAAAACGGGGGAAATCACTTCTACGGCGGGCCACCAGCTCAACCGCCTGCGGATGCTGGGCAACAGCACGGAGGACATAGAGAAATATATAAAAGAGGCCCTGAACGCCAGCTATGCGGACATGTTTGAACTCTATGACAAAGTCCTGGAGAACGAATATGTCCGCAACCGCGCCCTGTATGAACAGGTCAACGCTCATTACATACCCTACGAGGAAAACCTGCAAATCCAACGGCTTGTAGAGGCCCTGCGGGCGCAGACGGCTGGGGATTTTCAGAACATTGCCCAGTCCATGGGTTTTGTGGTGGACGTGGGCGGGGGCAGACGGGCGTTTACGCCGCTGGCCATGTACTATCAGCAATACTTGGACGAAGCCATTATGGACATAGCCTTCGGGGGATTTGATTACGGCAGCGTCCTGCGCAGGACTGTTGCCCAGATGACCGCCAGCGGCATACGCACCGTCTATTACGCGCCGGAAAACAGCGGCCGCCTGCACACAAACCGCATAGACGTGGCTGCGCGTCGCGCCGTTATGACCGGAACGGCCCAGCTGACGGGGGAGATTTCCCGCCACAACGCAAGACAGCTGGGCACGGAATATTTTGAGGTGTCCTGGCACGCAAACGCCCGGCCCACGCACAGGGAGTGGCAGGGGCGGGTGTGGAGCGCGTCGCAGCTGGAATCCGTGTGCGGCCTGGGCAGTGTCACGGGGCTGTGCGGGGCCAACTGCGGCCACGACTATTATCCGTTTATGCCTGGGGCTTCCCAGCGGCTGTACACGGACGCGTGGCTAAAGGAGCAGGCCAGAAAGGAGGACGCGCCCAGATATTTCCGGGGCAAAGGCTACACCGGGTATGAGGCCACGCAGAAGCAGCGGCGCATGGAAACGGCCATGCGGGCGCAGCGGGAAAAGGTCCATCTGTTAAAACAGGGCGGCGCGGATGAAGAGGAAGTGATGCGGGCTCGGTGCAAATATCAGGGCCAGCTGCAGGAGTACGCGGCGTTTTCCCGGAAAATGGGATTGACGCAGCAGCGGGAACGAATTTACTTAGACATGCGGGGCCGGGTGGCCCCATAAGAAAGGAGCGGGATATGAGAAGCTTAAGATTGCCGATGAGGTTACAGACGTTTGCGGGAGAGGGAGGCGACGGAGGCCAGGGAGGCACGGGAGGCGCAGTCCCTCCGGCCGGAAACGGAGGCGGGCAGCCGGGAAGCCCCACGCCGTCCTACACCTATGAACAGGCGGAGGAAATCGCCCAGGCCAGGGCGCAGAAGGCCGAGGCCGACGCGCTGAAAGGGTATTTTCAGAAACTGGGCATGTCCGAAGCGGAGGTGTCCCAGGCCGTTGCGGATTTTCAGGAAAAGAAAAAGAGCCGTCAGCCGGACGTGGCCGCCATAGAGCGGGAGCGGGACGAAGCCCTGAAGGAGATTCAGCGGTATAAGAATGAAAAGACGCTGTCGGAAATGCACGTCAGGCCAGAAGACCTGGATTACGTGGCGTTCAAAGTCAGCCAGCTGGTGACGGATAAGAAAGACTTTAAGGCGGCGGCGACGGAATGGCTGAAAGAGAACCCCCGCTATGCGGGCCACGGCGCCTACCGCGTTTCCACAGGCGCGGAAGGTTCCCAGGGCGGCGCGCAGACCGCCAACGAACAGATTAACGACGCGATCCGGGAAGCGATCCGGGGAAAGTGAGGAAAGGATGAATAAATTAAGACTGCCAATGGATTTGCAGCGGTTTGCGGAGGGCGGCGCGTTGCTGGGAAGGATGGACGTGGACGCGCTGATTCCGGAGCAGGTCAGCCGGGAGATTATCCAGGGCGTGGCGGAAGACTCCGCCGTGCTGTCCATGGGCCGCAGGCTGCCCAATATGACCTCTAACCGCACGGTCATGCCTGTGCTGGACATGCTGCCGGTGGCTTATTTCGTCAATGGGGACACGGGAACGAAGCAGACAACGAAGATGGCGTGGGACAAGAAAAAGATATACGCCGAGGAAATCGCCGTCATTGTCCCCATTCCGGAAGCCGTAGTGGACGATGCGGATTACGACATCTGGGGGGAAGTGAAGCCCCGGCTGGTGGAGGCGTTCGGCCAGAAAATCGACGGGGCCGTGCTGTTCGGCGCGGATAAGCCGGCGCAGTGGCGGGACGATGTGGTGACGACGGCGGCGGCCGCCGGAAAAGCGGTGACGGCGACGGCTGACCTGTACACGGACGTGATGGGCGAGGGCGGCGTGATCGCTATGATTGAGCAGTCCGGGTATTTTCCCACCGGGCATATGGCGGACATTTCCATGCGGGCAAAACTGCGTGGGATCAAAGATGAGGTGGGGAATCCGCTGTTCAAAAGCGACATGCAAAGCGGCACGAATTACAGCTTGGACGGAAACCGGATGGTCTTTCCGCGAAACGGAGCGTTTGACCAATCCAAAGCCCTGATGATTTCCGGGGACTTCAGCCAGCTTGTCTACTCCATTCGCCAGGACATTACGTTTAAGATTTTCACGGAAGGCGTGATTCAGGACCCGGCCACCGGGGACATTCAGTACAACCTGATGCAAAATGACATGGTGGCCCTGCGGGCGGTGATGCGCCTGGGCTGGGAAATCCCCAACCCCATCCACGCCATGGCCAAGGACAAGACGAAACGCTGCCCGTTCGCGGTGTACAAAGCGGCCAGCGCGGGGGCGTGATGGAGTACGGTTACTACCGGGATTCCTTTGGAGGGAGGCGAACGCCTGAAGAGGATTTCCCGGGCTTGGTTAAAAAAGCGGAGGCGTTTGTCCGCTATATGACTGGGAATAAAGCGGAAGCGGACCAGTCAGACGCATTCAAGGACGCGGTGTGCGCGGTCTGTGATGTGTACGCCGCGGATGACGCGCAGGTTCAAGCCCAGGGGGACGGCCGGGAAGTCGCTTCGGAGAACAACGACGGCTATTCCGTGTCGTATGTGACGGAGGGGCAGGCGGGCCAGACGCACGAAGAAACGCTTCGCCGCAAGGCGTACCAGGCGGCCTACCCCTATCTGGCGTTTACGGGGCTTTTGAACAGGAGGGTTCGTCATGCGCGTCAATGCGGACATTACCATTTATAACAGAAAATACAATCCAGAAACAAGGGGCGACGTTTGGAGCCGCACGGTCATTAGGGGCGTGCATTTTTATCTGGAGCATAAAGTCCAGCTGCTGGCCACAGGGCTTGCAAATGCGGACTTGTATAAAATACGGATTCCGCAGGGCGAGGCTGTGGATAAAAGGTATGTCCCGCCGGAAAAATACCAGGCCGCCGCGGACGTGTCCAGTCTGTGGACCATCCAAAAGGGCGACTGCCTGGTGCGCGGCGTTGGCCCGGACGCATCCGGCCCCGCCGAATTGCAGAAATCCGGGATTGACGTTTGCACAATAACCGCCTGGTCAGACAACCGCCGGGGCGGCTTGCCCCATTGGCGGATAGAGGGGGTGTAGACGATGGCGCAAAGACACGAGATAGCCACGCCGCGCGGGCGGGTGTTCACGGTACGCACAAGGAATGGCAATGTGACGGCCAGGCTTGCGTGGGCGCATGATTTTGGCTCCCGAAGGAGCAGGGATTTTTCAGAGGCGCAGAAGTTTGTGGATTCCGAATGCCTGCGCTATATGGACCCGTTGACCCCGCGCCGAACCGGGATGCTGATAAAGTCGGGCACGCTGGGGACGGTCATTGGAAGCGGGGAGATCGAATATCTGGCCCCCTACGCCCGGCGGCAGTATTACGAAAATAGGGGCGGAAACGGCCAGCGGGGCAAACTGTGGTTTGAACGGATGAAAGCGGCCCATAAAAGCCCCATTATCAAGGGAGCCCAGCGCATAGCGGCGGGAGGGTAAAATGAAATCGATTATAGAAGGGCTGGCGGAATATTTCATGAAGTGCCCGTTTTTAAAAGATGGGCGGTTCCATGTGGATTTTCTGGGGCCCGATCCGGTGGAGTACACGCTGGAGGTTTTGCCGTGCGAATCCGTCATCAAAAGATACGTGAACGGGGACACGCTGCGGCGTTGTCTGTTCGCTTTCGGATCGCGGGAGAGATATAGCGCGGATCGAACCCAGAATTTAGAGAACATAGCGTTTTATGAAGAATTGTCGGACTGGGTGGAGGAACAGAGCCAGGCGGGGGATTTTCCCGCGCTTCCAGATGGGCTTTCACCGGATGAGATGCACGCGGTTTCATCTGGCTATCTGTTCGATGAGTCTATGGAAAGCGCAAGATACCAGATACAGTTAGAGCTTTTTTATTACAAGGAGGCAGGCTATGGGAAAAGTAAATTCCGTTAAGCGGCACCAGTTCGCGGATTATCTAAACGTCTCGAATGCGGAAACGCCCGAATGGGCGCTGTGCGGAACCGGATTCACCACGCTAGATGAAGAGCCGGGCGCACAGTCGGAAAGCGTGAAATACGTAAATGACAAGGCCGCGTCGTCTTCTGTGGAGTCCTACGAAACTACATTCCCCTTTGAATCGGAGCTAATTCCGGATGAGCGGGCGATTCTGGCCATTTATAAAGTGGGCAGGGATCATTTGTTGGGGAGCGATGCACAGTTTGACTACGTGCGCGTGGAGCTGTGGGATCCCGTGGACGGGCAGGAGAATACATTCCAGGCACGAAAGTTCTTAGTGTCCGCCAACGTGGACAGCATTTCTGGAGAAAACAAAATCGCCGTGTCCGGGAATTTAAACGCCGTGGGCGACCCGGTGGGCGGTACATTTAACACAGTTACGAAAACTTTTACGAAGGCGGGAGAGGCCCCGGGGAGTGACGAAGCCGGGTCCAAAAGCCATTATTGGTTGGGGCGCGGCTGATGCATGCGCAATGGAAGATAAGGCCGAAAACAAAGATGAGTGACGGCATGTGGAAAACGGGGGATAAAATTACGGCGGCTGCTTTTGCGCCGCGGGGCATTTAAAGAAAGGAGTGCATGAATGGATAAAATTAACATCAATAACGTGGAATTGGAGCTGGATCTGATGGACGCGGACACAATGGGCGTTTATGAACAGCTTATGGGTGAGGTAGTGAAAAAGGTGCAGGATAAAGACCAGTATAAGGGCAAATCCAGCGCCGACGCGTTAAAGCTTCAGTGCCGGGCGGTGGATGATTTCTTTGACAAAATGTTTGGAGCCGGCACGGCGGATAAAATCTTTGCGGGGGCTAAAAACAATCTGTACGCGCACCTGGGGGCGTTTGCCGCCATAGCGCAGGAAGGAAAAAAAGCCAAGGAAAAAATAGAGAGTTTGGCGCTGCCGTTTGCGCCGAACCGGGCGCAACGTCGGGCCGTGGGTAAAAAGAAGAAAAAAGGGAAGAAAAAGAAATGAACATCCTGACAGACTTGTTGCCCAAAACTGTGACCGTAGGCGGAGAAAAATGTCCAATCAACACGGATTTTCGCGTGTCTATCCGCTTTGAATTGCTGATGCAGAACGCTTCCTTGCCCGATCAGGATAAAGCCCTAAAGGCGTTGGAGCTGTATTACCCGCGGGCCCCTTGCGACGCGCAGGGGGCCTGTGATGGAATGCTTTGGCTTTACAGATGCGGCAAGGAGGAAACGGCGCGGCAGGAGGAAAGCGGGGATGGGGGCGGAGAGGCTCGGCGGGTGTATGATTTCGCCTATGACGCGGATTACATTTACGCGGCGTTTTTGGCGCAGTACGGCGTGGATCTTCAGGAAACGGCGTATCTGCACTGGTGGAAATTCCGGGCCATGTTCTGGGCCCTGGATGAAAATTGCGAGTTTGTGAAGATTATGGGCTATCGGGCGATGCGGATACCCGCCAAAATGCCAAAGGAGCAGAAAGCGTTTTACCGCAGGATGAAGCGCATCCACGCCTTGCCCCTGCCAAAAGATGAGAAAGAAAAGCAGGACGCGATTACCAAAGCCCTGATGAACGGCGGCGACGTGAGCGGGCTGCTTTGAGGGGGTGGACGGGATCGGGGAAAAGAAAAGCATGGGGACGCTGCGCGTGGCGTGCCCCGAATGCGGCTATCAGATGCCCGTGTTTTACGACGCACAGGCGGAAAGCCGCAATGTGTTTGTCCCGTGCAAAGGGCGCGGGTGCGGCGCGTTTTTTGAAGTGAAGATTAGAAACGGAAAGCAGGTCAGGTAGAGCCATTATGAGCCGATGACCGCCAGCCAGTGAATGGGGGTGGCGCATTGTCTTATGATGGTTCTTTAAAATTTGACACAAAAATAGATTCCAGCGGCTTTAAATCCGGGATAAGCAAGCTGGGGAGCCTGGCTGCCACGGGCTTAAAGGCCACGGGGGCCATTTTAGGCGGCGCGGCCACCGCCATTGCCGGAATTGGCATGGCGGCCATTAAAGCCGGGTCTGAATTTGAAGCCGGGATGTCAGAAGTGCAGGCGATTTCCGGGGCTTCCGCAAGCGATATGGAAAAGCTGTCCGCCAAAGCGAAGGAGATGGGGGCGAAAACCAAGTTTTCCGCCTCTGAATCCGCCGAAGCGTTCAAATATATGGCCATGGCGGGCTGGAAGACCGGGGACATGCTGGACGGCATTGAGGGTATTATGAACCTGGCCGCCGCTTCCGGGGAAGACCTGGCCACCACGTCCGATATTGTGACGGACGCGCTGACGGCGTTTGGACTCCAAGCTTCCGATTCCGGGCATTTCGCGGATATTCTGGCGGCGGCCAGTTCAAACGCTAACACGAATGTGGGGATGCTCGGGGAGTCTTTTAAGTATGTCGCGCCGGTTGCGGGGGCGTTGGGCTACAGCGCGGAGGACACCTCCGTCGCGCTGGGGCTGATGGCAAACAGCGGCATTAAGGCTTCCCAGGCCGGCACGTCCCTTAGAGCCATTATGACCCGGCTGGTGAAGCCTACGGAAAGTTCTGCAAGGGCCATAGACGCGCTGGGGCTTTCCATCACAAAGTCCGACGGGACGATGAAGTCCTGGGACGAAGTTATGGGCGACCTTCGGCAAAGCTTCGGTGGCCTGACTGAAGCGGAAAAGGCGGAGATGGCCGCCCTGCTGGCAGGCCAGGAAGCGATGTCGGGATTGTTGGCGATTGTCAATTCTTCGGACAAGGACTTTGAAAAATTAAAAAATTCCATTTACAACTGCGAAGGCGCGGCTAAAGACATGGCCGACACCATGAACGACAACCTTCAGGGGCAAATCACCCTTTTAAAATCCGCCTTGGAGGGCCTAGGAATTTCTTTGTATGAAGAAATGCAGGAGCCGCTGAAAGACATTGTCAAGGAAGCAAACAAGATGGTGGGCGAACTCCAGGAGGCGTTCAATAGCGGCGGTCTGGACGCTATGGTGAAAAAGGCCGGGGATATTTTTGCTCAGATTGTGGTGAAAGCCGCGGAAGCCGGGCCGAAGTTGATTGAGACGGCGGCGGCTCTGGTGCATTCTTTTTGTGAAAGCTTGCGGATGCATCGTACTCTTGTAGGCAAAGCAGGCGGTGAACTGATCGCCGCGCTTGTTAAGGCCTTCCTGGAGTGCGCGGGGGATATTTGGGAAACAGTGGCTTTCCTGGTGGCTGATATTGCAGTATATCTATCGAACCATGCGGACGAAATAGGTCAGGCGGCGGTAAAAATGGTAGAGAAGATACTATACGCTTTTATCGTCAACCTCCCTAAATTTGCCGCAGCCGCGGCTAAAATTGCGGTAACTGTCGCAAAGGCCCTTATAGACAATCTGCCAGAGATTATCGCAAGCGTGAAGGCGGGGCTTAAAGAAGTCCTGTGGGTTATAACGGAGGAATCCTCGGAGCTTTTTTCAGGCAAGATAGCGTCATTCATAAAAGGCTTTGTGGAAGGCTTTATGAGCGTGGCGGGGCCTGTCCTGTCGGGCCTTGCGAAAGCCCTTAAAACGCTGTTTGACGTTTTGGCCTCCTTGCCCCCGGAAACTCTGGAGGCGTTGGGCAAAGCCCTGGGCGTGGTGGCCGCCGGGATTATAGGAATAAAAATCAAGAACAAACTCTCTTCGGACGTTTCAAAATTTTCCGGCTCGATGAAAGAGCTTGGCGGCGAAGTGAAGGGCCTGGCCTCCTTTTTGCCCGGCGCGGTCACGAAAATTATATCCGCCCTGGGAAGCTTTAAAGGGCTGGCGGGGACGGTGGGCCGCGCGTTGGCCTCCCTTGGCCGGCTGATCGGGCCCGCCATCATGTCCGCGCTGTCCTCCCTTGCCGGCATGATCGGGCCCGCGCTGTCCGCTGTGGGCGCTGCGATTATGAAGGCCGTCGGAGCGGCTGTCACGGCCCTGGGCGGCTGGGTTGTTGCGTTGATTGTGGCCGCCATCGCCGCCATTATAGCGGTGATCTGCAACTGGGACGCGGTGAAGGAGTTTTTCACAAAGACCGTGCCCGACTGGTGGAACAACACGGCCATGCCTGTATTCAGGAAAATTGGCGACGCGCTGGCGGGCTTTTTCACCGAAACGATTCCCGCCGTCGCTTCCAAAATTGCAGAGGGGTTCGCGAAAATAGCCCAGCAGTTCGTCCAGTTTTGTTTGGGCGTTGTGGTCATTGTTTCCAAGTGGATCAACGACATGGCCCAGAAAGCCGCGGAGCTGGGGGCGGCTTTCATTGATAAAATTGTGGGATTCTTTTCCGGGTTGCCTGAAAAAATAGGCGGTTTTTTCTCCGCCGCCATCGCCAAAGCGGGCGAGTGGATCTCTGGAATGGCCGCGAAGGCCGCTGAATTTGGAGCGGGCTTTATCGACAAAATTGTGGGGCTTTTCACAGACCTGCCCTATAAAATCGGCTATTTTCTGGGGAACGTCATAGGAGCCGTCGCGTCCTGGATTACAGAGATGGCCGCCAAAGCCCTTGAGTTTGGCGTGAGCTTTATCGGCAGAATCCTGGAGTTCTATATGTCGCTTCCGGAAAAAATCTGGGGTTTCCTTGTTTCCGTGGTTGAGAAGACTGCGGAATGGGTGGCCCAGATGATTCAGAAGGCGGCGGAGGCCGGGACCGGATTCTTTGAGAAAATCGCTGGATTTTTTGCGGAGTTGCCGTATAAGGCAGGCTATTTTCTGGGCACGGTCATCGGGACGGTTACGTCCTGGATTGCGGATATGGCCGCAAAGGCGTTGGAGTTCAGCGCATCCTTCATTGGAAAAATCGTTGAATTTTTCTCCCAGTTGCCGGGGAAGGTCTGGGAATTTCTAACTTCCGTTGTGGGTAAAGTAACCCAGTGGATTCCGCAGATGGCCGAGAAAGCGGCGGAGGCCGGGAAAAAATTCCTGGAAAACGTCGTCGAATTTTTCAAAAAAGTTCCTGGGAAAGTCTGGGATTTTTTGTCAGACGCGTTTAACAGGACAGCCAAATGGGCGGCCCAGACAATCGAAAAAGCGGCAGAGGCCGCTTCGGGATTTTTAGGCGCGGTTGTGAAGTTTCTCTCCCAGCTGCCGGGAAAAGCCTGGGAGTTTTTCAGCGGCGCCATTGAAAAAGCCGTGCAGTGGGGCTCGGAGATGGCCGCCCGCGCCGCGAAAGCCGGGGCGGATTTTCTGGGGAAAATCGCGGAATTTTTCAGTCAGCTGCCCGGGCGGATCTGGGATCTGCTGTCCGGCGCGTTTGAAAAAGCGGCGCAGTGGGGGTTGCAAATGGCCGCAAAGGCGGCGGAAACGGGAAGAGCCTTCCTGGAAAATGTGGTGGGATTTTTCGTGGAACTGCCTGAACGAATCTGTGAGTTTCTGACTAAAGTCGTCAAAGACGTGGCTAAATGGGCGGGCCAGCTGTGGGAGAAAGGCTCATCAGCGGCGAAATCTTTAGTAAAGGCCGTGCTGGACGGTGTGAAGGCTCTGCCCGGCCAAATGCTGGACATAG
The DNA here is from genome assembly GCA_948444865.1 of uncultured Lachnospiraceae bacterium. GTDB lineage: Bacteria > Bacillota > Clostridia > Lachnospirales > Lachnospiraceae > MGBC164599. Next base: position 3,429 of record CAOJVE010000041.1, on the reverse strand, counting down.
GCGTGGCCATTGTGCAGGGCGTTTGGAAAGGCATGTGCAGCGCGAAAAACGCTTTCGTCCGCAACGTGAAGGATTTCTTTAAAGGCACGGTGGACGGCGTGAGAAACTCCCAGAAAATCCACTCCCCGTCTAAACTCTGGGCGGATGAGGTGGGCCGCTGGATGCCTCCGGGCGTGGGGGAAGGCTTTAAAAAAGCCATGCCCGCCCTGGAAAGGCAGATGGACGCGGAATTGTCAGCCCTGGCGGAGCGGATGCAGACGGCTGTCGCCATTGAAGCTGGGGGATTCACTGTGAAATCTGCGCAACAGGCACAGCATGAGGCCTGGAAGGCGTATCCGAAAGGGGGAGACACCTACGTGGAAGAAAAGATTGAGCAGACCAATCATTACCATGTGCCTGTGGCCACGCCCAGCGAAGTGAGCAAGGCGAACCGGGCCGCGGCCAGGAAACTGTTAGGGGGCGTGACATGAATTATCTGGAATTAACGCTTTCCTGCAACGGCAGAACACTGCGGATAGGAGCCGGCGCGGATGGGCGGCGGCACGAGCTGGGAATCACGAAAGTGGAGGGGCTAGAGTCCTCTGAGCTGGAAATAACCGCCGTTGACAACGCCCTTGTGGACGGCGCGCATGTGGAGGGGAAGCGGATACTGAAACGTCCCATCCATATAGAAGCTTCTTTCCGGGATGGAGAGAATGACCGGATTCGGCGGCAGAGGGTCATTCAGTTTTTCAACCCGAAATACGCAGGGGTCCTTACCGTGTCAAATTGCGGCGTTACCCGAAAAATCGGCTACGAGCTGGAGGGCTGGAGCTTTGTAAAAACGACGGTTCATGGCCGTCTTGCCTTTGCGGCGGATTTGATTTGCCCCAGCCCGTATTTTCAGCATACGGACGATTTTGGGAGGAACCTGGCGGAAACCACGCGGCAGCTTGCATTTCCGTGGCGCGTGCTGGTGAAAAAGGCAGCAGTTTCCGAGCCGTATAAGGGCCTGGCCCTGCGGGGGCAGATAACCGGATACCGTCGTTTGAGCGGTCAGGTTGCGCTTGCCAATGACGGCGACGCGCCCACGCCCTTGCGGATTCAGTTTGTCGCCGCCAGGGGAATTGTTAAAAATCCGAAAATCACGCTGGCGGGAACCAGCAAATACATACGCGTGGTGACGGATTTAGCCCAGGGGGACGTATTGCTGGTGGATACGGACGAACGCCACCAGGTGATTGAGCTGAACGGTGAAAACGCGTACCACCGCATTGACCGCATGTCAGAGCCGTTCAAATTGGAGCCGGGCGGCAACGCGCTGGAGTATGATGCGGACGAAGGCTATATGAATCTGGATGTGCGGCTTTATTACGCGCCGCTGTATTTGGGGGTGTGAGTGTGCGGCTTTTGGCTTTGGATGAGGAATTTAACATTTTGGGGGACGTTTCCCTGTTCCGCTCTTTGATTTGGACGCGGCGTTACACGCGGCTTGGAATGTATGAGCTGCACACGTCCCGGGAAGGCTTCGCGCTGCTGCGGCGGGGAAAATATTTATACCGGAACGACGCGGACGAACTGGGGCTGGTTGAGGAATCCGGTTATTCCATCAATGAAAACGGCAGCCGCGACGCGTACTGCAGGGGGTATTTTGTGGAAAAGCTGCTGGCGGATCGCGTTTTAGACGCTGCGTTTCATTTATCGGGAAACCTGGAAGGTTCCATGCGGGCCATGACGGCGCGTTACGCTATATCCCCCGCCGATCCGGAGCGTAAAATACCGCATCTGAAGCTGGGGAAAATTGAGGGGCTTTCCCAGAAGGTTGCGTGCCAGCGCACGGGAGCGTCTTTAAGCGACGCGCTGTATGACGTCGGGAATAGTTTTGGCGTTAGCCACCGGGTGCGCTACGATTTTCAGACCAACGACCTGTTGTTTGAAGTCTGGCAGGGGAAGGACCGCAGGGATTGTCAAACCGAGAACAGCTGGGCGTTATTTTCGGATTCTTTCTGCAATGTGCGCAATGCCGTTTACAACAAAAACGTGGCGGATTATAAAAACTTCGCTTATGTGGCCGGGGAAGGCGAGGGCGCGGAGCGTGTTATTGCCGCCGTTGATTTGCGTCAGGCGGGCGAAGAACGGCGCGAACTGTATGTGGACGCACGCGATCTGTCCAGGGATGACGGGAACGGAAACGCCACGCCCATGGCTGATTACCTGGAGCTGTTAAGACAGCGGGGCAGGGAAAAGCTGGCTCTTTGTCGGGCAGCCGAAACCGTGGACGGCGGCGTGGACCCCCACGCGAACCTTGCGTATCGGAAAGATTTTGACCTGGGGGATTTATGCACCTATACGAATCTGGAAATCGGCGTGACGGTGGATCGGCGCATCACGGAAATTACAGAAACCTATGAAGGCGGTAAGATGACGCTAGACGTGACCTTCGGCGAGGGCGGGGTGGCCACTGTCAGGCAGCTGATTAAAAAAGAGGGGGCGACTGGATGGCTTTAAGGTACGGATTTTTTGACAGTGAGATAACGGGCTATAACGAGGAGGGAATGCCGGAATTTGACCGGGCGGAATCTTCGGATTTTCTGGCCATGTTTATAGCCGAAATCATAAAAAGCGGCGTGCTGGCGGTTCCGGGCGATTGCTTTCAGGCGTTGGCCGGGGAAGGTACGACGGTGCGGGTGCGGCCCGGTTTTGCGGTAATCAAAGGGCGGTTCGCCTACGATGACGAGGAAGCCGTTCTGGAACTGGCTGCCGCGGACAGTTTGAATAAGCGCATCGACCGGGTGATTCTCCGGGTGAACCATCCCGCCAGAAAATGCGAGCTTCTGATTCGTGCTGGCGCGCCCGCTCTGAATCCGCAGCCCCCGGAATTGCTGCGTTCCAGTGGGGATTATTACGAATTGTGTCTGGCGGAGATTTCCATTCGCGCGAATCAAAGCGCGATCACCCAGGCGGACATTGCGGACACCCGGGCAGACTCAGACGTTTGCGGGTGGGTGACGCAGGCAATCCACCAGGTGGACACTCACACCCTGTTTTTGCAGTGGCAGGACGCTTATGGGCGGTTTTACGCGGACAGCGAGGCGGAATTTAACGCCTGGATGGAGGGCATACGGGAGCAGTTTGGGGAGGACATTGCGGGCGGCGCGCTGGCGAAAATACAAAGTTTGGAACGCGATAAAGCGGACAAAGCGTCCGTCTTTCAAAAAACGCTGCAGGCGACAGGCTGGCAAGGGGAAGACGCTCCATTCACATGCGCGTTAAGCGTCGATGGCGTGACGGAATCCAGCATTGTTGACATATCCCTGTCCAGCGCCGCGACCCAGGAGCAGGCGAAAGCTTGGATGGCCGGCCAGTTCGCGGACGGAGGCCAGGAAGCGGGAAAAGTGACTGTAAAAGCGTTTGGAAGCAAGCCGGAGGCGGACATACCGGTGACTGTGA
>CAOJVE010000040.1 GCA_948444865.1 uncultured Lachnospiraceae bacterium | reverse complement strand
ATCCGCTCCACAGCCTGGGACTGATGGAAGACCTGGTGGTGCAGATAGCCGGAATCAGCCGCAGCCAGGAAATACATATTGAGAAAAAGGCGCTGGTTTCCATGTGCGCGGACAACGGCGTGGTAGAGGAAGGCGTAACCCAGTCCGGCCAGGAAGTCACGGCGATTGTGGCAGAGAATTTTCTGAAAAACCAGGCCACATCCAGCCTGTTTTGCCAGAAGACAGGGGCGGAGCTGGTTCCCATTGACATAGGCATGGTTGTGGACACCATCGTACCCAGGAAGAAAGTGGCCTACGGCACCAAGAATATGGCAAAAGAGCCGGCCATGACGTATGCGCAGGCGGTGCAGGCCATCGAAGTGGGGATTCAGACCGTGGAGGAGCTGGCGGCAAAGGGCTATAAGCTTTTCGCAACCGGAGAGATGGGCATCGGAAACACCACCACCAGCAGCGCCATGGCGGCAGTCCTTCTGGATCAGCCGGTGGACGTCATGACCGGACGGGGCGCCGGGCTTTCGAGCGCAGGACTGGACAAGAAGATTTGGGCCATTGAGACAGCCATTGAGAAGCATCGTCCCGATCCGACGGATCCGGTGGACGTGCTGGCCAAAGTGGGCGGATTTGACATCGGCGGGATGATGGGCGTTTTCCTGGGCGGAGCGGCTCTGGGAATTCCGGTGGTCATTGACGGGTTTATTTCCTGTGTGGCCGCGTTGGCCGCCGCCCGCCTGTGTCCGACGGCGAGAGATTATATGATTGCCTCCCATGTGTCTGAGGAACCGGCGGCGCAGATGCTTTTGGACGCTCTGGAAAAAGACGCGTTTCTCCATGGACATATGCGTCTGGGCGAGGGGACCGGCGCCGTGGCTCTGTTCCCGCTGCTGGATATGGCTGTGGATGTGTATGAGAAAATGAGCACGTTTTGTGACAACGACATGGAAGAGTACAAGCCTTTGGATTAGGGAGGAAGCATGCTGACAGTGATTACAGGGGGCAGCGGCAGCGGCAAATCCGCTTATGCGGAGGATACGATCCTTTCCTATGGGGAGGGAGAGCGGATTTACATCGCCACCATGTTTCCCTTTGATGAGGAGAGCCACCGGCGGATCGCCCGGCACCGGGACATGCGAAAGGACAAGGGTTTTCAGACGATTGAATGCTATACGGGCCTTCACAAGATTGAGGTTCCCGCAGGCTCTTACGCGCTGCTGGAGTGCATGTCCAATCTGGTGGCCAACGAAATGTATCAGGAAGGCGGCGCCGGACAGCGGACGGTGGAGACGGTTCTGGAGGGAATCCGCCGGCTGGAAGCACAGACGGCCCGGCTCTGCGTGGTGACCAACGAGACTTTTTCCGACTGCCAGCCCTACGACGAAGAGACGCGGCGGTATCAGGAATATCTGGGAAAAATTAACTGCCAAATGGCGCAGATGGCCCAGACGGCGGTGGAAGTGGTTTACGGCATACCGCTGCGTTTGAAATAGGAGGATTTGGATGGGTGCATTGTGGAACAGTTTTAAGATAGCCTTTTCCATGTATTCCAAGATTCCTATGCCGCAGAGCGAATGGAGCAAAGAAAACATGCGCTATGTCATGTGCTTTTTTCCGCTGGTGGGGCTGGTAAGCGGCGCTTTGACCATCGGATGGGTGGCGCTGCTTCCCATCCTGCGTCTGGACGGAGGCGGCTTCGGTCTGGGGGCGGCGGTTCTGGCGCTGCTTCCGGTGGCGGTCACCGGCGGAATACATCTGGACGGATTTTTGGATACTTCGGACGCCCTGGGGTCCTGGCAGGAGCCGGAGAGAAGACTGGAAATATTAAAAGACTCCTGCGCGGGCGCCTTTGCGGTGATTATGGGATGCGTGTACTTTGCGCTGAGCCTGGGCGCGTATACCACATTTCAGGATGTGGCGCTGGCCATCTGGGAAAAAGGGTCTTTCGGGGATATGCGGATTGTGTTTCAGGCCGCCTGTCTCTATATCATTTCCCGGTCTCTGAGCGGCCTTGCCATCGTGACCCGGCCCATGGCCAAGAATACTGGGCTGGCGGCGGCTTTTTCCGACGGGGCGCAGAAACGCACAGTGGCGGTGACTATGGTCGTTTATCTCATCGTCTGCTGCGCGGCGGTTTTGGCGCTCAATCCGATGCCGGGGGCGGTCAGTCTGCTGGTGGGCCTGGCGGTTTATATGTATTACGGCTCCATGGCCAAAAGTAAATTCGGCGGCGTCACCGGGGATTTGGCCGGCTGGTTTGTGCAAGTGGCGGAGCTTGGGATGCTTCTGGCGCTGACAGTGGCGACGTTGTTGACAGGAGGGATAGCATAGGATGGAATTGATTGTAGGCGGCGCGTACCAGGGAAAGTGGGAATACGCGAAGAAGATGTTTCCACAGGCCGCCTGGGCGCGCGGGGAGGACTGTACGCTGGAAGAGCTTTTGCAGGCGGACGGCGTATACGGCTTCCATGATTTTTTGGGCAGGCAGATGGACGCGGGCGAGGATGCCCGCCGCCTGCCGGATTTGATTATGGAAAAAAATCCGGAGCTCATCATCGTATCCAACGAAGTAGGCTACGGCGTGGTTCCCATAGAGCCGCGGGAGCGGGCCTTTCGGGAGCTGGTGGGCCGGGTGAGCTGTGACCTGGCGGCAAGGGCGCGCCGGGTGCACCGGGTAATCTGTGGAGTGGGGACGGTGATCAAGGATGCTTAGGCTGGCGCTTTTGCGGCATTCCATCACCGAGGGAAACTTAAAGAAACGGTATATTGGCGTCACCGACGAACCACTGTGCCCGGAGGGAATTTTATTTCTCAAAGAACATTATTACCCGGAGGCGGAGCACATTTTCGTCAGCCCCATGCGCAGGTGCGTGGAGACGGCCCGTCTGCTCTATCCGCGCATGCCCTTTCACATTCTGGAGGAGCTGGCGGAGTGCGATTTCGGCGACTTTGAGAACAAGAACTACCAGGAACTGTCCGACAACCCGGACTACCAGAAATGGGTGGACAGCGGCGGCACGCTTCCTTTTCCCAACGGGGAGAGCCGGGAATCTTTTCGGTGGCGCAGCCTGAAAGGCTTCCAGCGGGTCATCTATTTCTGCATGAACAAAGGCGCGAAATCAGCGGCGATCGTCACCCACGGCGGAAACATCATGAGCATCATGGAGGAATACGCCTATCCCAGAAAGGAGTATTACCAGTGGCATGTGAACAATGGCTGCGGGTATGTGATTGAACTGGAAGAGGATCTGTGGAAATTAAACCGGGAGGAGATCCACGTGATGGCGAAGATCCCACACCTTCCCTCCCGGTAGGGAAAAGAGAGAAAATATGGAAAAAACAAACTTTGGAAAGAGAATAGCGCTATTTTGGGCAGTTGTTTTTGCCTGCGCGCTGCTTTTTGGCTCTGTTCGTGTATCCGCCGCGGCAAAAACGGTGAATCTGGCGCAGAATAAATGGCATAACAGTAAGTCAGAGAGCTATCGGGATGCATATCACAAGATTAAAATTCCAAAGACTGGCTACATCACGTTGGAGGGATGGGAATATTACAGTCTGATCCGTAACATAAACGGCTTAAAAATCCAGATCTGCAACAGTAAGAAAAAGGATCTGCTGCTTTACGATATGTGGGTGACTTCTTATACCGACGGTGAAACGAAATACCGCAGTTACACAGCCCTGAAAAAAGGAACTTATTACATTCACATAAAAAATGTGGGCAATTATAAATTAAAATACAGTTTTAAAGCGGTTTCCGACAAGAGCGGCGCATCCAAAGCCAAGGCGAAAGCCATAGCCAAAAATAAAACGGCCAATGGCCTGTTTCTCCTGGGAGAAAATAAGAATAAGACAGACTGGTATAAGATCCAGGTCCCTTTTGCAAGGACAGTGACTTTCGCGTTTGGGGCCAAGGCAAATAGATATATAGATTTCAAAATTTTGGATGAAAAAGGGGAGTATGTGAGAGCGCTCAGCCTCAAGGATTCCGCTAAATCAGAAAACGCCAGATTGAAAAAAGGAACATACTACATACAAGTGAGGCGGTATGAAAAAGATACAGCCGGTCTTTATACTCTGAAATGGAAGTAATATAAAAGGGAGGAGCCCCATAGAAAAAAGGGTTCCTCTCTTTTCCTTTCAAAATATTTAGATTTTTAATTTATATATTTGATTTTTCTATTGACCTTTGTATACAAAACAGTTATACTTAATATAACATTTTTGGAAACATATGTTTATACATTGACGCAAGGACCAAAAGGAATTTACTTATGATCTATTTAGATAATGCCGCAACCACCATCCGAAAGCCCCAAGCAGTCATAGATGCAGTTACTTTTGCCATGCAGTCCATGGGAAACGCGGGCCGAGGCTTTAACGACGCGTCGCTTGGCGCCTCCCGGATCATTTATGAGGTCAGGGAAAAGCTGGCCCGGTTTTTTCATGCCGAAAACCCAAAACAGATCGCCTTTACCGCAAACTCCACCGAGAGTCTGAATATTGCCATAAAAGGGACGCTCACTTTGGGGGACCATGTAATCACAACCGCACTGGAGCACAATTCGGTGTTGCGTCCCCTCTATGAGATGGAAGAGGCCGGCGTGGAGCTGACTGTCCTGGACAGTGATCGGCAGGGGCGGATCCGCTATGCGGATTTTAAGCGGAATATCCGCAAAAATACAAAGGCGATTGTCTGCACCCACGGCTCCAACCTCACCGGAAATCTGGTGGATATCGGGCAGGTGGGACAGATCGCGGCGGATTACGGGCTTTTACTGATCGTGGACGCTTCCCAGACGGCAGGGGCGTTTCCCATTGATGTGCAGGAGATGAACGTCGACATTCTGTGCTTCACCGGCCACAAAGGGATGCTGGGACCCCAGGGAACCGGGGGCCTGTACGTCCGGCCAGGACTTACGGTGCGGCCCCTGAAATCAGGAGGCAGCGGCGTTCAGACTTATAACAAGAGCCATCCCTCCGAGATGCCCACCGCATTGGAGGCCGGAACATTGAACGGCCACGGAATCGCCGGACTTGGGGCGGCGGTGGATTATCTGCTGGAAACAGGCATAGACGCCATCCGCGGCAGAGAACAGGCGCTGATGCGCAGATTTTATGAGGGCGTAAAGGGCATCTGCGGCGTAACCGTCTACGGCGATTTCAGTTCCTGGGAACGCTGCCCGATTGTAACGCTCAATATCGGTGATTATGATTCTTCCGAAGTAAGCGACGAGCTTCTCACTACATATGGCATATCCACCCGTTCCGGCGGTCACTGTGCGCCGCTGATGCACAAGGCCCTGGGAACAAAAGGGCAAGGGGCGGTCCGATTCAGCTTCTCCCATTACAATACAGAAGGAGATGTGGACGCGGCCATACAGGCAGTGACGGAGCTGGCTTCGGAGTGTGTTTGAAAATTGCTTTATGTCAACCGTACGCCACAATTTGTGGAAGATCTGCTCCAAATGAAGGAGACGTAGCGGGCTACGCCGACTGAATGAGGGGCAGATCAGCCGCAAAGTGGGGTATGCGGGTGGCGTAAATGAATTTCAAAACACGCTCCAGGAAGGGTAACGGAATTTAAACGTAGGAGGAAAGAGTATTATGAATTTAGCTGATTCAAAGAAAAAGCTTGCCTTGGCAGGCTTGGGGTGCGGACTTGTGGCGGCATGTCTGGCCTTTTTCGGCAATCCGGCGAACATGGCGTTTTGCATCGCCTGTTTTGTCCGGGACATGGCCGGTTCCCTGGGGATGCACCAGGCGGAAGCGGTCCAATATGCAAGACCGGAAATCGTCGGTCTGGTATGCGGTTCCTTTCTCATCGCGGTCGTCACAAAGGAATACCGCTCTGTGGCCGGTTCTTCTCCGCTAATCCGGTTCGTTCTGGGTATGATTATCATGATTGGCTCGCTGGTGTTTTTAGGCTGCCCGCTGCGCATGGTAATCCGCATGTCCGCAGGGGATTTAAACGCATGGGTCGCCCTGATCGGATTCATTCTGGGCGTTGCCACAGGCGCCTTCGCCTTAAAACAGGGCTTCAGCCTGGGACGCTCTCATGAGACCAACGCTGCCAGCGGCGCGGTCCTGCCTGCCATCCTGGCGGGGATCTTGATCCTGGCCGTATGCACCGCGCTTTTGAAAGCCAGCGAGGCAGGCCCCGGCAGCATGCATGCGCCTATTTTGCTTTCTCTCGCGGGCGGACTGATTTTCGGCGCATTGGCCCAGAAATCTAGGATGTGCTTCGCGGGCAGCATCCGGGACGTGATTTTGATGAAAAATTTTGATCTTCTGACCGTGATTCTCGGCTTATTTGCAGTGATGCTTGTATACAATGTGGCGCTGGGCAAATTTACGCTTGGTTTCGACACCCCTGGCGTGATTGCTCATTCTGAGTTCCTGTGGAATATTCTTGGCATGTATGCGGTCGGTTTTGCCGCCGTTTTAGCGGGCGGCTGTCCGCTTCGCCAGCTGATCTTGGCGGGACAGGGCTCCTCCGATGCGGCCATTACCGTTCTGGGACTTTTTTTTGGCGCCGCTCTCTGCCATAACTTAGGCTTAGCCGCCAGCGGAACGGCTTTAAACCCGGAGACAAAAGAGCTGGTGGCAGGCGCCGTGCCTGTAAATGGCAAGGTGGCCTGCGTGATCTGCATCCTTGTATGTTTCGTAATCGCATTTACGAATAAGCGAAAAGTCAGAAAATAGCGCGGCAATCGGATAGGCGCTGGAAATTAACAACGTAAATAGGATACCGGCAGTGAAGGAACCGAATATAATGGCCTTCACATTCACAGGTATTCGGATATGTATGAAAGAAGGTATTATAATATGAAAGAAATAGACGCAAGAGGACTTTCTTGTCCGGAACCGCTTATGATGACTGCCGAGGCGCTGGAAAACGCCGACGGCCCCGTTAAGGTGCTGGTCAGTGAAGCGCATCAGAAAACCAATGTGGAGAAGTATGCCAAGGACCATGGAAAAAAAGCCACCACAACGGAAAAAGGCTCCGAATTTGAAATCGTAATCGAATAAGAAAAGAGACTATGCGAAAAAAAGAATTAAAACTGGTTGTGACATTTTACACCACGGCCGACGCGATGGCCATGGAAAAGGCTTGTAAAGAGCAGAAAGCCCCGGGACGGCTGATCCCCGTTCCCAGGGCGATCTCCGCCGGCTGCGGCCTGGCCTGGTGCGCCGGGCTTGATGCCCGGGATGCGCTGCGACAGCTGATGGACCGCATGGATATAGAAGAACAGGATATCCATGAATGCATGCTATAAACAATGCCGCCCGTAAAACAGGAAATAATTTTCTGGAAAAATTAAAAAAAGCTTGCATAAAACCCTAACTTGTGTTAATATAGGTATCGGTTCAGGGAAAGCCCTACCAAATAGAGAAGCCGCTGTGGCGGAATTGGCAGACGCACACGACTCAAAATCGTGCGGGAAACCATATGGGTTCGACTCCCATCAGCGGCATTTTGAGATTCGGATTCGCTTTTATTTAAGGCGGATTCGTTTTTTTGTATCCAAATGTGCATAATTGATTTTTTCAAGGCGGTAAAAGAACGGCAAGCATCCATGGATGATGCGCTTTTTGTATCTGGGCGATTGATTGAGCGGAATATGGAAAAAGCATATAAGGCGCTTTCTAAATCAGAATACAGCGCGCCTTATTTGAAAAAATAAAGTGCGCTGTCAAACTTATTTGACCGGGAATTCCATGCCGTTTACAATAATTTTCTCGATTTTCGCAGCGTCCATCAGGCGGTTGTACAAAGTGGCGTAATAGGTTTCCCGGCCCAATGTATAGCCGCTGTTGTCTATATGGCCGTCTTTGTCGCAGATCACGTAGCTGCTATTGTCCTCGTAAAGAATCTCCAGATGTTCCAGATAATAGGGATCCTGCGCCTGTTCCGCTGACAAGCCGAGTCCTTTTGCCAGATCCACCGTTAAGGAAATCGGGGAATACTCCAGGTATCCCTGGTCGCCCAGATCCACTGTATTCATCGGAAGAGGCTCTTTTTCGGTGAGTCGGATTTTTTCTGTGGAAATCTCCGTGTTTTCTGTGAGATCTTTGCGGGGGCAGGGGTAAGTATCCAGCGTCAGACAGGGTATGTCCCCGTCTTTTAGTGGACGCTCCCACAGAATGTACGCGGAACAGTACATTTTTTCAGGCGAGCTTTTCACCGTGTCCACATAAGTGTTGTCGAAACCGATTACGCCCTGCTCGGTTTGACAGATGAAGTAAAAGTCTGACTCATCGGTAAAAGAGGCTCCTTTTCCCAGATTGGTTTCCTGGTCGCCGCGAAGGGCCGTTACGCCGCCTTCCCTTTCAAGCGTGAAATACATCAGAGCGCCGTTTTGATCGTAGACGAAGTTTTGGATGGAGAGGGCATGGCTTCCGATTTTTTTTTCAATGGGCTCATCCGACAGCCATGCGCCGAGAATCTCATCGGCTTTTTCCTCATCCACCGGGACATATTCTTTGGAAGGAATGGTGACGGCGATTTTGTTGCCTTTTCCGTCGTCGATTTCTTTCTGAATGGCCGGGTTGGACTGTTTTGTGTCGTTGCCGAACATCGCCTGGAAGAAATCCGTTTTCACCGAGGCATAGGCGCCGACGGGCAGGGCAATGCATAAAAGCGCCAGGGCAGCTGCTTGAGGCATTCGATTTTTAGAGCGGCGAGAGATGGGCCGGGGCAGCGTTTTATAAGTTTTTTGTATCCGGTTTTCCGTCTCCTGAGAGATTTGGATGTCTTGCCTGAGGATTTTTCGCAGGTCTTTTTCTGAATATTTCATACAATCACCTCCTAATGACAAATGGATTCTTTTAGTTTCTGTCGGCCCCTTTGCAGCTTGCTTTTTACCGTATTCACGTTCAGCTCCAAAATTTGGGCGATTTCGCGGATGCGGAATCCTTCGCCGTAATACAATAAGAAAATGGGACGCATGTCCGCCGGAAGTTCCTCCAGCAGTTCGTAAAACGCCCGGTCGCCGTCGGCCTCCGGCTTTGCCCGGTTTTCATCCAGCTCTATGGAACACAGGCGTTTTTGATTTTTCAAAAGATCGCAGCAGCGATTGATCAGGATTCGGGTTATCCATGTCTTGAAATAAGCCGCCTGTTTCAGCTCCCCGATGTGTTCGTACGCCGAGAGAATGGCATCCTGCAGGGCATCCGCCACGTCCTCTTCATTTCGCAGATAACTTTTAGCGATTTTGTAAAGGGAGAGCTTGTGCTTCTCCATTAGCTGAACGAAAGCGTCTGCGTCGCCTCTTTGCGCCCTTTTTACCAGCAACGGATTCATGAATTTTCACCTCGCTTTTCATTTATCGTTCACTTATTAGACGGCCGTTGCCCCCATTTGGGTGCGGGAAAATAAAAAAACCGCGCGGCTTATTTTCGGAAAGCCTGCACGGTCCAAATATTACGATTTTTTTAAAATTGTTAAAAAATTATTCCTCTTTTATGTCAGAAATATCCGGTGCGGCCACCAGAGAATAGTTGGTGTGGTAAATCACGAAGCCGGGTTTTCCGCCGGGCGTTTTTTTTATGTGCTTTTTCTGGATGTAATCGATCTCCACTTTCGGCGCGTTTCGGCCGCTGGAATAGTAGGCGGCCAGCTGGCCTGCCTCCTCGAAGGTTTTATCCGGCAGTTCCTGATTGTTGCTTTTTACGATTACGTGGGAGCCGGGCATTTGTTTGGCGTGGAACCACCAGTCGTTTCCCGTCGCCAGCTTGAAGGTCAGTTCCTCGTTCTGGAAGTTATTTTTCCCCACGTACATATGGAAGCCGTCGGAGGAAATATAGTGGAAGGGCTTGGATTTGCCCTGGATTTTCTGCCGCTTGCCGTACTTGCGGCGGATGTAGCCGTAATCTGTCAGCTCTTCCTTAATCTGGGCCAGGTCGTTTTCCTGGAGGGCGATGTCCAGAGCGGTCTGGATGGACTCCAGGTGCTGGATCTCGGCGGAAGTCTCCTGAATCTGCTGGTTTAGGGCTTCCTCGGTGCGCTTCAGTTTGTTGTACCGGGCAAAGTACCGCTTGGCGTTTTCAGCGGGGGCATAGTCCGGGTTCAAAGGGATGGTGATTTCCTCGTTGGTGTAGTAATTCAGGGCGCGAAAGGATTTGCAGCCTTCTTGAAGGCCATAGCCGTAGGCGTTGATCAGTTCCCCGTACACTTTGTACTGGTCCTTTTTCCCGGTGTCCTTTAGCTGCTTTTGCTGCAGCTGGAATTTCTTCCGGTTCCGGTCCAGAGCGGTCTGCACGATTTTCCGCAGGTCCGCGGACTTCTGGCGGATGCGGGTGATGACGCTCTTGGACGCGTACCAGGTTTCCAGAAGCTCCGACATGGAAGCGAAAGGCTTCAAGGTATAGCCTTCGCCGTACTGCGTCATGGGGAAGGCGGCGTATTCGATGGGCTCGTCTCCCTTATAAACCATGTGAGGGGAAAATTCCCCGTTTTTGACCTGTTCCATCAGCCGCAGGAAAATATGGCACAGGTGCAGTTTTTCATTTTCCGTCAGGGACTGTGCGATGGCCGCGCTGTCCAAAGAGGCGCGGTGGCAGATTTCGTTGGCCATCACGGGACTGACGCCGGTGCAGGCGCTGTAAAGAGCCTTGCCGATCTCCATGGGGCGGGCGCAGACCTGACTTAGAAATGCCTCCTCGGAAATTTCCAGCGGATCCAGCTTGTCCTGGGTCTTGGGGATAAAATATTGCCGTCCGGGCAGAACTTCCCGCACGGAACTCATATTGGAAGAGACGTGCTTAATGCTGTCCAGGATTTTTCCGTCCGTCTCACAGAAAATAATGTTGCTGTGCTTGCCCATAATTTCCACAATCAGCCGTTTTTGGCACAGGTCGCCCATCTCGTTTAGATGCTCCAGGTCCATGAACAGAACCCGCTCCAGCCCCGGCTGGGAAATGTTTAAAATCCGCGCGCTTCCGATGTGCTTGCGCAGCAGCATGCAAAAACTGGGGGCGTTCAGCGGGTTTGTCTTATTCTGCTCGGTAAAGTAAAGATAGGGCAGGGAAGCGCTGGCCGACAGGAGCAGTTTTTTTGTGCCCTGATTGCCCCAGCAGGTCAAAACCAGCTCGTCGGTTTCCGGCTGCGCGATTTTATGAATGCGCCCGCCCAGCAGGCAGTCTCTTAATTCCGCCGCCAGGCAGGCAATGGTGATGCCGTCAAAAGCCATAATTCATTCCTCATTTCTTAGATTCGTCTGTGATTGAGAATATTATATACGCCTGAAAAACAGATTACAAGATTAAGAAAAAGAAAATCATGGCGCCTGCAAATGGTTAAACGGCGATAAAAACGACAACGAGCCAAAAGAACCCCCAGAAAATCCCACTCCCTGGGGGTTCGCTTTGCGTTGAGAAATTAAAGAATAAATAGATTTTATTTAGAGAATAATTAGAGGTTCCCGTGTTAGAATCAGAAAAACCAGTTGAAAATAATGAAGGAGGGATTTCTGATGAAAGCGAAAAAGATGATTGGCATAATCCTTGCGGCGGCCCTATCTCTGGGCGCATTGGCGGGGTGCGGCCCGTCCGGGGGCGGCAGGGAGAGTCAAAAAGACACGGATGAAAATGCCGACGGCGCCAAGGGCCGGTATCTGGAATCGGATATTGAACTGCCGGAGAAAACGTCTATTTACGGCATGACGAAATTAGACAACGGGACGATTCGCATCGCCGCCAACGACCAAGAGGGCTTGGCGGCCGTCTGGGATTTGAAGGAAGACGGCGAAACCTGGGAGAAAGTCTACGATATGCCAAAAGAGTGGAAGCAGACGGACGATTTCTTCCTGACCCACGTAGCGCTGTCCCCCAAAGGCGACGCTTTCGCCGTCACAAGCCAGACGCTGGAACAGCCCCAGGAAATTCAGGAAAGCGAAGAAAACGTCATGATGGCCAAGCAGAGCCAGGAACATTTCTATCACCTGGACAAAGAAGGGAACGCGACGGAAGTTCCCCTGAAAACGGAAGAATACGTCTACCGCCTGCAGTATTCCAAAGAAGGCGAGCTTCTGGCGCAGTTCCAGAATATGCCTGTCAGCTCCGTTCACATGGAAACCGGAGAGCTGACCGACAAGGCTGCCGGATCGGATCGGACTGCGTTTTTCGGGATGGCGGGAAACACGCTTTATGTGACAGATTATGATGGAAATATCGAGTCCTTAGACCTGCAAACCGGCGATCCGCTGCCCAAAGACGAAGGTCTGGCCGATTCCATCGCCCAGAGCGGCGTGGATTTGAATATTAATAGTTTACAGACTATGCCGCTGATTTTTACGGAAGGAAAAGAAGAGCAGGAGATGTTCTACTGCACAGACAAGGGGCTCTACCGCCATGTGAAAGACAAAAACGTGACAGAGCTTTTAATCGACGGTTCCCTGACCTCCCTGGGAAGCCCGGACATGGGCCTCATTGCCCTGGCGGCTGCCGACAACGGCGAATTTTACGTGCTGGGCGTTGACTCCCAGTCTGACAAGCTTTTGCGCTATACCTATTCCAAGGATGCAGCCACCGTGCCGGGGACGGAACTGAAAGCCTGGTCCCTGTATGAAAACAGTGAGCTTTTGCAAAATATTTCCCAGTACCAGAAGGAAAACCCGGAAGTGGTCGTAAATCTGGAAACAGGCGTGACGGAGGACAGCGGCGTAACCGCCTCGGACGCGCTTAAGAATTTAAGTACGGAGATTATGGCGGGAAATGGCCCGGACTTGCTGGTCTTAGACGGTCTGCCGGTGGATTCCTATATTGAAAAGGGACTGTTGGAGGATTTAAGCGACGTAATCGGCGACGCCGAAAATCTGTTTCCCAATCTGATATCCGCGGCAGAGCGGAACGGGAAGACCTACGGAATTCCCCTACGGTTTGCGATTCCGCTGATTGAGGCAGATGCCCAGACCCTGGAAAAGATTCAGGATCTGAAATCTCTGGCGGACGCGGCGGAAGATCTGAAAAAGTCCAACCCGGATAAAAACATCGTGCTCCCTTATTACGACGGCGCTCTTTTGGCGGCTCAGCTGTATGACGTGTGCGCTCCGGCCTGGGTAAAAGAGGACGGAACCATCGAGGAAAAGCTGCTGGAGGAGTTTTACGCCCAGCTTGCCCGGATTTTTGACCCGGAAAGATACGTGGAGATGGAGATGCAGGTCATCAGCGAAGGATACCAGAGATATATAAGCTCTCTGGGCGGCGGAACCTTGTATGTGTATTCGGATAAATTGATGCTGAACTTCGGAAACATCTGGTCGGATTCGGACTTTTCTCAGCTGGCCACCATGCTGGCGGAGAAGCCGGAGATTTCCTACAAGCCGCTGACCGGACAGACGGAGCGTGTTTTCCTGCCCAAGACCATCGCAGGCGTAAGCGCCAAGAGCGAACGCAAAGAAGAGGCCAAAAATTTTGTCAAATTTTTGCTCACCGAAGACGCCCAGACGGCCAGCCAGGGAGGCGGACTGCCGATAAACCAGAAGGCTCTTAAAGGGCAGCTTGACCAAATCGATGCCGGGATGACCATCGGAAGCGGCATGGCCAATGACCCGGACAGCTACGTGGAGATGACCATCCAGAAACCAAGCAAGGAGGCGATTCAGCAGTTCATCGGCTACATCCAGGAGGCCGACACGCCGGCGCTGACCAATGAAATGCTTCGCAACGCAGTATTGTCCCAGGCCGTGGACTGCGTAACCGGCAAGATTACGCCGGAAGCGGCGGTGCAGGCGGTGACGGATCAGGTGGATCTTTCCCTTGCGGAATAATCTCATGAAAAAAATGCGCCGCGGACAGACCGGATTTCTGTTCGTCCTGCCAAGCCTTTTGGGCATGCTGGCCTTCATCGTCGTTCCCTTTGGGGATGTGGCGCGCCGTTCCTTTCTGGAGGCGGTCAGCGGCGCCTGGGCGGGGTTTGCCAATTACCGGACGGTGTTTTCCAACACGGCCTTTCGGCTGGCGGCGAAAAACACCCTGCGGTTTGAGGCGATCTGCATCCCTTTGCTTCTGGCGCTGTCTTTGCTTCTGGCGCTGCTTCTAAATTCCCTGAATCGCCATGTGCGGTTTTTCAAAAGCTGCTTTCTGGCGCCCATGGCCATTCCGGTGGCCTCGGTGGCGCTGCTGTGGAAAATACTGTTCCATGAGCGGGGGGCTTTAAGCGGCCTGCTGCACCTGTTTCATCTGCCGGGAAGCGACTGGATGCGCACCCCCTGGGCGTTTTGGATTCTGGTGGCCAGCTATGTTTGGAAGAATCTGGGCTACAACCTTATTCTGTGGCTGGCCGGTCTTTCCGCCATATCCCCCCATCTGTACGAGGCGGCCAGGGTGGACGGCGCGGGGCGGTGGCAGTGTTTCTGGCATATCACGCTGCCCAATTTGCTGCCGTCGCTTTTTACCATATCGGCTTTGTCCATCCTGAATTCCTTTAAGGCGTTCCGGGAAGCGTACCTAGCGGCGGGGGACTATCCCCACGAGAGCATGTATCTGCTCCAGCACCTGTTCAACAACTGGTACCGGGATCTGTCCATGGACAAAATGGCGGCGGGGGCCACGCTTCACGCCGGGGTGATTTTCCTGCTGGTTCTATTTCTGAAGCAAAAATGGGATCGGGAAGAATGAAAGGAGAAGACTGTGAAAAAGCTGTTTCTGGAAAAATTAAAAGCCCTTTTGCTGGCCCTGCTGGCCTTTGTGGCCGTGTACCCGGTCTGCTTTTTGCTGACGGGCTCCTTTATGGGCGGCGGGGAAATCCGGGAAAATCTGCGGGCCGCCACGGAAGGGCAGGCCGGTTACGTGCGGATGCCGTGGCTTCCGCAGTATCCCACCCTGCAATCCTACGTGGAGCTTTTGCTGGACTCCCCGGAATTCTTCGTGATGTTCTGGAATTCGGCGAAATTGTCCGTGGGGATTTTAGCGGGGCAGGCATTCGTGGCCGTCCCGGCGGCCTGGGGATTCGCCAAGGGGACCTTCCCTTTCCGAAAAACCCTGTTTGCCATTTACATTCTCATGATGATGATGCCCTTTCAGGTATTGATGCTTTCGGACTATCTGCTGCTGGACGGACTCCATCTGCTGGACTCCCACGCAGGCGTGATTTTGCTGTCGGTGTTTTCCACGTTTCCTGTTTTTATTCTGTACCGGTTTTTTGACAGCGTGCCCGACGCGCTTTTGGAGGCGGCTAGGCTGGATGGCGCCAATCAGTGGCAGATATTTTTCCACATCGGGCTTCCGTTGGGATTTCCGGGGGTGATTTCCATTCTGACGCTGGGCTTTTTAGAGTGCTGGAACCTGATGGAACCGCCCATGACGTTTCTCAAAAGCAAAAATCTGTGGCCGCTGTCCCTGTACCTGCCGAATCTCGGTCTAAAAGACGCAAAAGCGGCGTTTGCCGCGTCTGTGATAGCGCTGATTCCGGCCATTCTGGCGTTTTTAGCCGGACAGGATCATTTGGAAAAAGGAATCGCGGCGGCAGCCGTAAAGGAGTGACGGATGAAAGGGAAGAAAATGTTAAAAACGCTCCTGATTTTTCTTGCGTTTATGCTGGCCTGCACCGTGCTTTCGCGGGCCTCTCGCTCACTGACGGTGGCCGTGGTGAAAACTGCGTCGCCGGGAAAAATGACGCTTGAGCATAAAGTCACCGCCACCGGAAAGGTGGAGCAGAATCAGGAGCTGGCCGTATCCACCCAGGCCGGTCAGAAGATTTCTCAGATTCTGGTTCGGGAAGGGGATTCGGTCAATCCCGGCGACGTTCTCGCGCAACTGGATCTGACCGTTTTACAGGAGCAGATTTCCGACTGTAAGCGGGAGCTGGAAAAAACAGAGCTGGAGCGCTCCGCGCTTGAATCGGCAAAGGAGCTGCAGGCGCAAAAAAGAGAGCGGGCCATCCAGCGCGCCCAGGAGGACCTAGACTGGGCCATAGCCAATGGGGACCAGGCGGTTTTCCAGAAGGCGGAAGAATGGAACCGGGCCGTGGCGGAGTTAAACGCCTATTACCAGAGCGCAGAAATCGAGGAGGCGCAGGAGAGCGCGTACAAAGAGAAGATTGACGCGGCGCAGAAAGCCTGTGAGGAAGCAAAAAAAGCCCGGGAGGAGGCCATCCGGGAGGCTGACCGGGCGCTGGAGGACGCCCGCGTTCAGGAGCCGCCGGACCACGCCGCAGAGATCAAAAAGGCGGAAGCCGGAGGGATTCGCAAACAGATGAAAAAATTACAAAAGCTTCAAAAGACAGGGGGAACAGTGAAGGCTCCCTGCAAAGGAACCGTCACCAAAATCCAGGCCTGCGCAGGGGAGACTACGGCTGAGGCGCCGCTTTTATTCCTGGCGGATTTAAGCGCCGGGTGCAAATTTACGGCCCAGGCGGAAAAAGAACAGGAAGAACGCCTGGGGAAAAACACGCCGGTGACGCTGATCAATGAGCAGAAGAAAAAGACGGTCCGGGACCTGAAGATCGACTCCGTAAAAATCAATGCCGCGGATGCAGCGCTGCTGGACGTAAGCGTGCGCCTTCCGGCTGGCGCTCTGGAAATCGGCGACAGCGCGAAAATGATCGTGGAACAAAAATCCGCCGTCTACAACGTCTGCGTTCCCATCCAGGCTCTTCATCAGGCCAACGGAAACTATTTCGTCTATGTGATTCAGGAAGAAGAAACCATACTGGGAAAACAGCTGACCGCCAGACGCGTAAGCGTGACCGTGCAGGAGCAA
Organism: uncultured Lachnospiraceae bacterium; assembly: GCA_948444865.1. Lineage (GTDB taxonomy): Bacteria > Bacillota > Clostridia > Lachnospirales > Lachnospiraceae > MGBC164599. The sequence goes on along the minus strand of CAOJVE010000040.1, from coordinate 1,873 downwards.
AACGAAACCTACGCGGCCCTGGATGACGGATGCCTCTCAAGCGACCAGAAAGTGATCCAGGACGCCAGCAAAACCATCGACGAGGGCAGCCCAGTGCGGCTGGAAGAGCCATGAAAGGGCGTTTGACTTTTGTAAAAAGAATCTTACGCCTGCTGCCGCCGCTGGCCGGGATTCTGACCTACTGCGCGGGGATTTCCTACTACAGCCAGCTGCGCCAGTACCCGGAGACGTATCAGGCCGCGGATATTCTTTTGAGCCAGGAGGATTATGAAAACATGCGGGAAACCCAAAAAGAAGAGGAAGACGCTCCAGACCTGGCCCTTTGGGAGAAAACCCAGGGCGTAAACGTGCAAAACCCGCAGTTTAAACGGCAAACTTCCGTGAGCCTGTGGAAAATCCGTGGAAATCTGGACATACTCTTTGAGGGATTCGTGAAACTGCAGGAGGAAGACATAAACGGCTGCTACCTGGACGCCGGCACGGCCCAGGAACTTTTCGGCAGCGCGGAGGTTGCCGGCAGTGAAATCATTTGTCAGGGAAGGCGGCTGACCATCCGGGGGATTCTAAGAGAAAAAGAAGCGATCCTGGCCATCCGTCCCAGGGCGCAGGAGAGCACAGACCGCCTAACCCTGGCGGGCGCCACGGCTTCCGACGCGGAGAGCTTTCTTTTGCGCTACGGCGTCACTGGCGCCGCCGTGACCGGCGCTTTTCTAAAGGAAATTTTACAGCTTTTGCTTCTTTTGTTTCCCATAAGCCTGGCCGTCTGTCTGTTTCGCAGTTTGAAGGGAAGCTTGTCGGACGGATTTCGATGGATACTGCTTTTTCTCGCTTTTTTCTTCATTTTCCAGTGGATTGAAATCCCGGATGCCATGATTCCCGATAAATGGTCAAACTTTCAGTTCTGGAAAAACTGGCAGGAGACGGCAAGGAATAACGGGATGGCTTTTTTTCGGCAGGAAAAGACGGGAAAAGAGCTGGCGCAGACGATTTGTTTTCTGAAAGGGGCTTTGTGCGCGGCGTTGTCAGTGCTGGCGGGACAGATGTCCCTACGGGGCAGCGTCCCTTCGGGTGAAAAATTCATGGAATATATGGAGGCGGAAGATGAGTAAAACGAGACGACGAAGAAGACGACTTTTTTATAAAATAGGGACAGCATGGATTCTGTTCTGCGCGCTTTTCATATGGTTGCAAAAGAGTAATTATGCCGTGTCCAGCAACGTAAAGCCAAAGGCCGCCGGCAAAGAATTCGGCTGGAACCTTATGCTCGTGAACGCAAAGAATTCTATTCCCGACGATTATGCGCCAAATCTAATCGAGCTTTCCAACGGTGAAAAGGTGGACGCCCGCATCTATGCGGACCTGCAGGAAATGTTTGACGCGGCCCGGGCGCAGGGGCTGGAGTTATTTGTGGCGGCGGGATACCGGACCTGGGAGGAGCAACGGCGGCTGCTGGATGAAAAAACGCAGGCTTTTCAATACGAGGGCCATTCCCGAAAGCAGGCCAAAAAACTGGCCCTGCAGTGGGTGGCCCTTCCTGGAACCAGCGAACATCAGCTGGGACTTGCGGTGGACATTAATGCCGATACCGAGATCAGCGCCAGCGACGATGTGTATGGCTGGCTTTTGAAAAACGGGCACGCCTATGGATTCATCAAACGGTATCCATCGGATAAATCCCCTATCACTGGCATTAACAATGAGCCGTGGCATTACCGATATGTGGGGAGGGAGGCAGCGCAGGAAATCACAAAACAGGGCGTTTGTCTGGAAGAGTATATTGAATCTATACAGAAATGAAAAAGCCACATAAGGGTGGCGTTCCATAAGGATGTTAAATCCAAAGACTTCGTAATCAGCCAGAATGATTGGATTG
>CAOJVE010000039.1 GCA_948444865.1 uncultured Lachnospiraceae bacterium | reverse complement strand
GATGCTTATAGGAGAGGAAAAAATCCGTTTTTCGGCCAAAACGGCGGATGCAGCTTATGAAAAATATTTACAATCGGCAAATGAATAATAAAACAGAGGGTTGCTTATGGAAGAAAAATTAAAACAGCTTCGGAAAGATTGTCTGAAATTGTCCTATATTTGTCAAGATGGAAATCTGCAAAGCGCGTTTTCCTGCATGGAAATCGTGTGGTCTTTATACCATGAGGTGATGAATTGGAGTCCGCAGCTGGCACAGAGTGAGGACAGAGATTATTTTGTGGTCAGCAAGGGACAGGCAACGTTGGCTCTTTATGCCGTTCTGATTGAAAAAGGGATGTTCGCCCAATCGGAGTTTTCCGATATGGGAAGCTTCAGCAGCCGTTATTGCATTCAGGCAGACCCGGTTAAATTTCCAGAAGGCGGAATTGAGAATGCGGCGGGTTCTTTGGGCCATGGGCTGCCTTTTGCGGTCGGACGGGCAATGGCCGCGAAAATAAAGGAAAGGCCATCGAAAGTGTATGTTCTGACAGGGGACGGAGAATTTTGCGAGGGGACCATGTGGGAGTCCTGTCTGTTCGCGGCAGATAAAAAATTGGATAACTTGTGCGTGGTAATTGATGACAATCATTCTGTGGGGGCTATGATCGACATGGGAAGCATGAAACGGAAGCTGGAAAGTTTTGGCTTTGATGTGTACGAAGTGGACGGCCACAAACGGGAGCTTCTCACAGAAACTTTTTTAAAGTTAGAGAGCAGCGGGAAACCAAAAGCAGTGATTGCCAGCACAGTGAGAGGTTATGGGAGTAAGACGCTGACTGAACAGGATGTATGGTTCCATAAAGCGCCAAATGCAGAGGAGCTGGAGATGCTTTGCAGGGAGGTGGACGAGTTTTGAGACGGGCTTTTTTGAATCGGGTTGACCGGATGATTAAGGAAGAGGAAGACACAGTATTTTTTACGGTGGACATCGGGATGTGGGCGATTCGTGATATTTTAGCCGATTATCCGCAGCGTGCGATGAATGTGGGGATATACGAAGACGGCATGTTTGGCTTTGCGGCGGGACTGGCGGCGGGAGGCCTGGTTCCCACAATTTTCGGCATCCAGCCTTATTTGGTGGATCGAACATTAGAACAAATTAAACTGGATTTTGCTTACCAGAAACTGGGCGTGAATGTGGTAGGAACCGGAGCGGCGGTGGATTATGCCAAATATGGTTATTCCCATTATTGTGCGGAAGATGCGGGGGTTTTGAAAATGATTCCTGGCGTGGAAGTGGTGACGCCAGGGACAGCAGGAGAGTTTCTAAGGCTGTTTAACCAGGCATACAGAAATGGCAATCCGACTTTTTTTCGGGTGAGCGATCACCCAAATAAACAGTATGACATAGAGGTGGAATTTGGAAAAGCCTCCGTAATTCAAAAAGGAACAAAAGCAACGGTCATTGCCGCTTCCGTTCTATTGGACGATGTGATGGAAGTATGTCAGGGAAAAGACGTGACAGTGTTGTACTATACAACGCTGGCTCCTTTTGATGGAGACGCATTGAGGGAGGCATGTAAGAACGGAAAGATATTGGTCTGTGAACCGCATTATGCCGGAACGTTGGATTACGATATTCTCCAGGCGATGGAAGGGCGGTCTGTCCAGATTCGTCATGTGGGATTTCCAAGAGAAATATTCCGTAACTATGGAAGCTATGGGGATAAAATAAATCATTATCGAGTAAATGCGGATCAGATTCGATTGGAGTTAGACCAGTTGTTGGATAAATAAAAATAGATAAAAGAGGAGAAGAGGGGTGTATAAACAGTTAAAAAAGATTTATGATGCTTTGCAAGATGATGAGTCGAAAATGATTTTTGAAAAGCGCTGTAAGTTTTCATTATGCGAAAATATGGAACCAATCCATGAGATGGTTCAGTCGCTAATCTGGCAATATCGGGAATCGGATCAGATGTACAATCTGTTGCAGTGGCTGAAAGATAAAAAGAAAGAATATATAGTTGTATTTGGCGCGGGATTTGCAGGCAGGGAGATTGTCGAAACATTGCCGATATACGGGATGAATGTATCTTATATTTGTGATAATGATTTGTCAATCGTTGGCGAGAACAGGTATGGGAAAGAGATTATTTCTATAGAGCGTTTAAATGAGATAAAAGATGATGCGGTCGTAATTTTGGGAACGAATCTGTATGCAAAAGAAATGCAGCGACAGCTGGAAGAGATGAAATTCCCTTTGGATTCTATATATTTTCCTTATAAAGAGTGGTGGCTTGGAAAGGAAAGACAATATTTTGACAGTCAGATTATGAAACCGGAGAGACGGGAAGCATTTATTGACGGAGGCGCATACAAAGGGGAAGATACGATTGCTTTTATGAAATGGTGCAAAAATCAATATGATAACGTCTATGCATTTGAGCCAGATAAAAATAATTATCGGGATGCGTTGAAAAATCTTTCCGCTGCAGGCATTGCGGCCGATTATATATTCAATGAGGGACTATGGAGTAAAAAGGAAAAACTGTTTTTTTCTGAAAATGGACAGGCGGCGTCTCATGTGGACAGGGGTGGGAACAGCCAAGTGCAGATGAATTTCATAGATGGAGCGTTAAAGGGTGAAAAAGCAAGTTTTATAAAAATGGATATAGAAGGGTGTGAATTAGAAGCCTTAAAAGGGGCTTACCACACAATAGAAAAATATCGGCCAAAGCTTGCAATTTGCGTGTATCATAAACCCGAAGATATTTTTGAAATTCCATTGGAAATACTGAGACATAATTTGGATTACCGATTATATTTAAGGCATTATAGCTACATTTTTACGGAGACAGTATTGTACGCAGTTTAGATTTTGAGGAAAAGGACAAAAAGGAGAACGTATGTTTGAAAATATGACGGAAGAAGAGGCCAGAAGACATATTTTAGAGGAAGTGGGGGTCTACTGTGACAAATTTCACGGTCAGAAATCATGGAAAGAGGGCGACAGAATTTCCTATGCATCCAGGGTGTATGACCACAGGGAAATGATGAATCTTGTGGATAGTTCTCTGGAATTTTGGCTCACATCGGGACGATATACAGAAAAGTTTGAGGAGGAATTTGCTTCCTATCTAAAAATTCATCATTGCAGTTTGGTCAATTCGGGCTCTTCAGCGAATCTTTTGGCATTTATGGCTTTGACGTCTCCGTTGTTGGAAGAACGTCGGATTTTGCCGGGGGATGAAGTGATTACGGTGGCGGCTGGCTTCCCAACGACAGTCGCGCCTATGATCCAGTATGGGGCGATACCGGTTTTCGTGGATGTTACGATACCGCAATATAATATTGATGTTACGCAGCTGGAAGCGGCGGTCACGGAAAAGACAAAAGCGGTCATGCTGGCGCATACGTTGGGGAATCCATTTAATCTGCAGGAACTAAAAAGCTTCTGTGCGCGGCATGAGTTATGGCTGATAGAAGATAATTGTGATGCTTTAGGGTCTGAATATAAGATAGATGGATCGTGGAAATTTACAGGGACTATTGGCGACATTGGGACATCCAGTTTTTATCCGCCCCATCATATGACAATGGGGGAAGGCGGAGCGGTGTACACGGATAATCCGCTGCTGCATAAGATTGTGCGTTCGTTAAGGGATTGGGGGAGAGAGTGCATATGCCCTTCTGGCAGAGACAATCTGTGCGGACATCGGTTTGATAAACAGTATGGAGAACTGCCTTTGGGATATGACCATAAATATGTGTATTCCCATTTTGGATATAATCTGAAGGCTACAGATATGCAGGCGGCAATCGGCTGTGCGCAAATTGAAAAATTAGATGAGTTCACGAAGTTAAGAAGGGAGCATTTTAATTTCCTTAATGAAAGACTTCAGGGCGCTAAGGGGTATTTGATTTTGCCGGAGGCGGAGCCTAATTCCAATCCCAGCTGGTTCGGTTTTCCGCTGACTTGCAGGGAGGGAATAGAGAAAAATAAGATTGTTTCCCATCTGGAGGCGAAAGGCGTGCAGACCAGAATGCTGTTTGCCGGGAATCTAACAAAACAGCCTTGTTTTGACGCTATGCGCAAAAAAGGAGAGGGCTATCGGGTTGTGGGCGATCTGCGAAACACGGATCGCATTATGAATGAAACGTTCTGGATTGGGGTGTATCCGGGAATGAATGAGGAAATGCTTGCTTATATGGCGGATATAGCGCTGGAAGCGGTGGAGAATGGAAAATGACGCTGGAGAATTTTTTCAAAGGGAAAAAGGTATTGGTTACAGGGCATACGGGTTTTAAGGGAACGTGGATGTGCTGTGTGTTGCAATTATGGGGCGCGCAGGTCACAGGCTATGCGTTGGAACCGCCCAGCAATCCAGCCCTTTTTGCGATTAGTGATATGGAAAAAGGCATGGATTCCATCAAAGGGGATATTCGGGATCTGGCGCATTTGGAAACTGTATTTAGCCAGGCCCGGCCGGAGATTGTGATCCATATGGCGGCACAGCCCTTGGTGCGGGACTCTTACCAGCGTCCTGTTTATACGTATGAAACGAACGTAATGGGAACAGTTCATGTATTAGAGTGCATAAGACAAAATCCCTGTGTAAAATCTTTTATAAATGTGACTACGGACAAAGTATATAAGAATAAGGAATGGGTCTGGGGCTATAGGGAAAATGAGGAATTAAACGGATACGACCCTTATTCCAATTCAAAATCCTGTTCAGAATTAGCGACTGACTGTTACCGCAATTCTTTTTTTCGCGATCGGGATATTGCCATTTCCACAGTTCGAGCGGGAAATGTGATCGGAGGAGGGGATTTTGCAAAAGACAGAATTATTCCCGATTGTATCCGGGCGGCGAGTAAAGGGGAAGACGTTTTTGTGAGGAATCCCCATTCTATTCGGCCATATCAACATGTGTTGGAGCCGGTGGTGGCCTACTTGCTTTTGGCAAAAGAACAGTACGAAGATCGGGATCTGGCGGACAGCTACAATGTAGGTCCCCAGGAAAATGAGTGTTGCGCTACGGGTAAGCTGGTTTCGTTATTTTGCAAGAAATGGAATGATAGTTTTCAGACAAATATAAAATGGACGAGCGGTTTGGAGAATGGACCGCATGAGGCGAATTATTTGAAACTGGATTGTTCCAGGATTAAGAACCGGCTGAATTGGCATCCAAAATGGAATATTGAGATGGCTATGGATCAGATCATTCAGTGGACTAGGGCGTATTATAAAGGAGAAGATGTGCTGGCGTGTATGAAGGCTCAGGCGTATGAGTATATGCAGGCATAATGGAATGTTCAGGAAAACAGAATATGGGGGAGCATTTGTGAAACTTGCGATATTCGGGGCTAAGAGCATTGCCCTTGGCATATGCCTAGCCGTACAGAAATTATATCCAGAACATGAAGTGGAGGCGTTTCTTGTTAGTTCTTTGGAAGATAATCCATCTGTGCTAGCGGGGCTGCCTGTTCGGGAAATCCAAAATTTTAGTAACAAAGAAGTGTGCGTATTGATTGCGACGCCGGAAGATTTGCATACGGAAATAATGGATTTCCTGGAGAGTCAGGGGTTTTCCAAATATGTATGTATGGATGCGTATAAAGAAATGGGATTGATGGAAAAATACTTTGATTCTAAGAGAATATTTCCGTCTGTGCATAAACTTCCTCTGGGCCATGAAGCGGCAATTTTGCAAATATACCAGGCAAAATTTCATAAGGATAAGCCGTTGAAAAGAACATACGCAAATGCGGACTGGGTTGTTCCCATGCAAGTGGGAGCGGCTTTGACTACAGACAGGGTGGCTAAAGAGGTTGACTGTACAGGCGATCATATTTCTGGGAAGAATGTTAATTATTGCGAGTTAACGGCTTTGTACTGGATGTGGAAAAATAGACTGCAAAAGAATCGATATTCTAATTCTGCGGAGATTGAATACTACGGTTTGTTTCACTATCGCAGGATTCTGGATATTCAAAGTGAAGACTTGAGTCGAATTAGGGAAAATGATGTAGATGTTGTTTTGCCGTATCCTATGCTCCATGAACCAGATATTTATGAGCATCATACCAGATATGTGAAAGAGAATGACTGGGAAGCCATGCTGCAGGCGTTAGAGGAATTGCATCCTTCATATGCAGAAGCTTTTTGGGGGATATTAAGGCAACCCTATTTGTATAATTATAATATAATCATTGCTAAGCGACGGGTTTTGGAACAGTATTGCCAATGGCTTTTCCCGATTCTTGAAAGGACAGAGGCCCTCAGTGAGCCAAAAGGATGGGAACGCCAAGACCGTTATATAGGTTATTTAGGCGAAAATCTGATGACATTGTATTTTCTGTATCATCAAAAAGATTTAAAAATCTATCATACAGGCCGGCGGATGCTGACGTGATTTATAAAATATTGCATTGGATTATAAATTCAATGACAAATCACCGAAAATGCGTTAAACTTACCTAAGTGCGGATTTTTATTGCGGGAAGGACGGGATGATATGTCTTTGCCAAACAGGAAAATTTGCACAGCGGAAGATTACTGGAATCTTTCGGAGGGGCAGCTTGCGGAACTGATAGATGGGGAGTTGTATGATAGGAAGCCGCTCAGCCGGGTTCATCAGGAGCTGGTCGTAGAGTTGTCGGCTTCCATATTAAATCATATTCGCGCGCGCAAAGGGGAATGCAAGGTTTATCCGGCGCCATTTGCCGTGAATCTGATGGCCAATGATAAAATATGGGTGGAACCGGACATTTCTGTTATTTGCGATAAAAGTAAATTGCCCGATCGTGGATGCGAGGGCGCGCCGGATTTAAAGACATTTATGCATTTGCCATGTGTTTTAATCGGATAACAGTTGCATTCCCCCCGCATTTATGCTATCATATAAGCTAAATCAAACTATATTTAACTACAAAGAGATGGATGGTGAGTGCATATGGCGATCGATGCCAGCAGCCTGATGCTTGCCTTAAGCGGGCTATACGGCAACAATTCATACGGCAATAATTTACTGACGAATACATCCACTGGGACGGGAGGTTTTCAGAATATTTTACTTTCTGCTCTGTTGGGAGGCAGTTCTGCGCTGTCGTCTGCGGACGGATGCCCTTACTGTGCGGCGATTTACGGCAAGTCCGAGGGGAGCGCGTCGACGAAGACGAAGGCTTCGGGCAATTCTACAGCCACGGGACAGGAGCTGAATGAGTATTTTGAGGAAGCGGAAGAGAAGTACGGGGTTTCCGCGGAGCTGCTGCGGGCTATTGCGAAGGTGGAGACGGATTACGACCTGAATGCCGAAGGGGAATCCGGGGCCAAGGGCCTGATGCAGCTGATGCCGGCGATGGCGGAGCGGATGGAGATCGAAGATATCTACGATGCCAGGGAGAACATTATGGGAGCGGCGCGTTCTCTGTCCAGGAAGCTGGAGTTCAACGGCGGCGATGTGAGCCAGGCAGTTCGCTCATATCATGCGGGAAATGTGGCGTCCGCCCTGTATAAAGGGGAGGATGTCGATCTGGGTCTGGATAAATATGTGGAACAGGTGCTGAAGTACGCCAAGGAAGATTTGACGGATGAGGTAGCGGCCAGTCAGTCTGGGAGAGCGTCGGGGACGCAGACGGCGGATAAAGAGGATTCGGAGAGCGTTTTTTCGGCGGACGACGCCAAATATCTGGCGGAGATGGCGAAAATGCAGATGCAGATGTCAAGCATGGCGGCTTTTAACACTGGTTTGAACGGCGGCAGTTCCGGCGGTTTGATTTGACGGCGAGAGGGCGATGAGCGTGGATAATAGGGATGAGAATACGTCAAGGCTGCTCTATGAGCAGCTGGAAGTCATGAAAAAGCAGCTGCGTCTGTCCAGGATTGTGACGGGAATCGTCAGCGCGGCGGCGGTCATTTTGATTGTATTGGCGGCGGTGGCCGTGGTCCCGGCCGTGCGGGCTGTGAATCATGCGGAGAGGGTTTTGAGCGAGCTGGATGAGAGTGACATCGAGAAGATCGCGGAGGGCATGGACGGCTTGAAGGAGATCGGCCAGGCGGCGGACAAGCTGGGGCAGGTGGACCTGGACCGTCTGAACGAGGCGATACAGAACTTAGAAGGCGCCACTCGTCCTTTGGCGCAGTTATTTGGCAATAAGAATTAGCGATAAACCTGGCTGTGATGGCCGGGTTTTTATCATTCGCATCTTATCAGATAGGAGGATACAGGGTTTGAAGTTAGGATTTATTGGCGGCGGCAATATGGCTTCTGCTATGCTGAAGGGGATTTTGGAGCGGCGGCTTTTGGACCGGGAGCATCTGATCGCGTCGGACGTTTCGGAGGAAAGCTGCCGGCGGCTGCGGGAAAGATTCGGCATTGAGGCCACCCAGGACAATTTAAAGGTGGCGGCGCAGGCACAGTGCATTGTTCTTGCGGTGAAACCGCAGTATTACCAGGATGTGATCCGGCAGATCCGGGACGATATCTCGGCCGGCCATTTGATCGTGACCATCGCCCCGGGGAAGACCCTTGAGTGGCTGGAGGAGTGTTTTGTAAAAGACGTAAAAATCGTCCGCGCCATGCCCAACACGCCGGCGCAGGTGGGCGCGGGGATGACCGGAATCTGCGCAAACGCGCATGTGACAAAAGAAGAGCTGCACATGGTCTGCCGGATCTTCGACAGCTTTGGGAAGTCAGCCGTGCTTCCGGAGTCCATGATGGACGCGGCGGTGGCGGTGAGCGGCAGTTCCCCTGCCTATGTTTTTTTGTTCCTGGAAGCGCTGGCCGACGCGGCGGTGGCGGAAGGGATGCCCCGGAAGATGGCCTATGAGTTTGCCGCCCAGGCGGTTTACGGCAGCGCGAAAATGATGCTGGAGACGGGCATGCACCCCGCAGAGCTCAAGGATATGGTCTGCTCGCCGGGGGGAACCACCATCGAGGCGGTGCGCGTCCTGGAGGGAAAAGGGTTTCGCAGCAGCGTTATCGAGGCGGCCAAAGCCTGCGCGAAAAAGGCGCGTCAGCTGTAGGCCATTGTGCTGTTGTGGTAAAGGGAGGAGAACGTCACGTCTTCGCCGAACCAGTCCGGCGGCGTAAAGCGGTTGGCGGCCTCTTCGCTGTCAAACTCCACTTCCGCCAGGAGAAGCCCCTCGTATTTTCCGTGGAAGACATCCAGCTCCGCGGTCAGGCCCTGGGGCAGAGGAATTCGGTAGCGGGTTTTGACAATGAGAATGCCGTCCGCTTTTTCCCGCAGATGCAGGTAGGAGGCTTCCGTTAAAGGAAGATTGTATTCCTCCCGGACCATGAGGCCTTTGGACTTGTAAGTCAGCCAATACTGGCCGTCCTGCCTGCGGATGCGGACCACCGGTTCAGAAGACAGGTAGCCCTGCTCGATGGCGTGATGGGGATAATCTTGGAGATTCTTGGGCAGATTTTCTTTGGCGATTAAAAATTTTCTTTCAATTTCCATGGACAGACTCCTTTCGATTTGGATATTTCATAGATAATTGCGAAACAGTCGCCTGTTGCTGCGAGTTTGGGCAAGATATATAAAAACGTCGCTCCTTATTTTGTATATCTTGTCCGAACTCTGTATACGGGAGGAATGTTTCGCAAACGCCTATGGACATTTCAATACAACTATTTTTATGAAATAACAGTTTTGCAGCTATTTATGATATTTCAATAAACTGTAGTTGGGGTAAAACAAACAAATAAGGAGCGAATGAAAAACGGTTTTGAACTTTGTTTTATCTGTTTTACCCAAACTCGTAACATTTGATATGTATGGATGATACCATATTTTTACAAATAAAGGTAGCCAAAGAAAAAAACGAATGCTATAATAGTGGGAGTTATGAAATGACCGAAGGAGGCGTGGAATTGTGAAGAAAATATATGTTTTTCTGGCGGACGGATTTGAGGAAATAGAGGCTCTGACAGTGGTGGATCTGTTGCGCCGGGCGGGCCTTGACGTGGTTACGGTATCTATTATGGAAGACGCGCAGGTGATGGGAAGCCACCGGATTCCTGTGACGGCGGACGCTCTTTTTTCCGAAACCGACTGCGCAGGTGCGGATTTGCTGGTTTTGCCGGGAGGAGCCGTGGGCACGGATAATCTGGAGAAATGCCAGCCGCTTCTGGAACTGGTGAAGTCTTACGTTTCCCAGAATAAAAAAGTGGCGGCCATCTGCGCGGCCCCAAGGATTCTGGCGGGGCTTGGCCTGTTGAATGGACGAAAAGCCACCAGCTATCCTTCTGTGATGGAGGAACTGACGGACGCGCAGACGACCACAGAGTCCGTGGCGGTGGATGGATGCATTACCACCAGCAGAGGGCTGGGCACAGCCATTGATTTTTCGCTGGAACTGATCGCGCAGCTTATCAGCGCGAAGAAAGCGGAAGAAATCGCCGCTTCCGTTGTCTATGGAAAATAAAAATTCATACAAAAATTAATGCAAGGATGTACTAGCCAAGCCGGGATTTGTATGGTATACTTCACTAATGATTGTGCATACGGGTGTGATTGTGGGTGTGCCGCAGGCACGAAAGCAGTCAGCTTTTATATATGGGAATGCCTGTGAAAGCGGGCGGATCCCTTTTGCCGTTCTGGCATATTTTTTAGAATTTAAGGAGGAATTATTGAGAAATGAGTTTACAAGTAGAAAAAATGGAACATAATATGGCTAAGCTGACCGTAGAAGTTCCTGCAGACGAGCTGGAAAAAGCGATTGACGGCGTGTATCAGAAGACGAAGAAGAACATCGCCATGCCGGGATTCCGCAAGGGGAAAGCGCCCAGGCACATGATCGAGAGAATGTACGGCAAGGGCGTTTTCCTGGAAGACGCAGCCAACGATCTGCTTCCGAACGCCTATGCCAAGGCGGTGGAAGAAAGTGAACTGGAAGTCGTTTCCCGTCCGGCCATCGAGGTGACCCAGATCGAGCCAGGCAAGCCGTTTGTTTTTGTTGCGGAAGTGGCGCTGAAGCCAGACGTGACGCTGGGCGAATACAAAGGCGTGGAAGTGGCCAAAGTGGATGTGGAAGTGAAGGACGAGGAAGTGGACGAAGAGCTTCGCAAGGAGCAGGAGAAGAATTCCCGTCTGCTGGCGGTGGAAGACCGTCCGGCTGAGAATGGCGACATCGTGACCATGGATTACGAAGGCTTTATCGACGGAAAGAGCTTTCCAGGAGCGCAGGGCAAGGATTATCCGCTGATGATCGGTTCTGGAGCTTTCATTCCCGGATTCGAGGAGCAGCTGATCGGCGCCAAGGTGGACGAGCCCACAGAAGTGAACGTGACTTTCCCGGAGAATTATTCCAATAAGGAATTAATTGGAAAAGACGCAACCTTTAAATGTGTAGTTCATAAGATTGAGAAAAAGGAAATACCGGAGCTGGACGATGAGTTCGCCATGGACGTTTCCGAATTTGACACACTGGATGAGTACAAAGAAGACATCAAAAAGAACCTGCTAGAGAAAAAAGAAGAAGAGGCCAAACGGAAAATGGGCGACGATGCGCTGGCCAAGATCATCGAAGCGTCCCAGATGGAGATTCCGGAGCCGATGATCGAGACGCAGCAGGCGCAGTTAAAAGACGATTTCCGCGCGAGAATCGAGTATCAGGGCATTACGCTGGATCATTATCTGACATTTAATAAGATGACCATGGAAGAGCTGGACAAGGAATTAAGGGAACGCACGGTGGACAGCATCCAGAGCAGATTGGTTTTGGAAAAAATTGCGGAAGTTGAGAACATCCAGGCTACCCAGGAACAGATCGACGAAGAAATACAGAAGACCGCGGATATGTACAGAATGGACGTTGACAAGGTGAAAGAAATGGTCGGAGACGACGAGCTGGAGCAGATAAAGAAGGATCTGGCGGTTCGCCGGGCGGCGGACCTTATCGTGGAAGCGGCGGTACTGACCGACAAATAAATTTGCCGTTTTGTATAACAGAATGCACACAGCCGCTAAGGAATTTGCCGCTTTGCGGCTGGCGCAGCGCTCACGGCAGACTTCATCAACCGTGAGCATAAATATAGATTTTTTGCGCAGATGGGAGACGAAAAGCCGGAAGGCAGGGAGGTTAGCGATGAGTTTGGTGCCGTATGTAATTGAACAGACCAGCCGGGGAGAGAGAAGCTATGACATTTATTCCAGGCTGTTAAAGGACAGAATTATCTTTTTGGGAGAAGAAGTAAATGATGTGTCAGCCAGCATAGTTGTTGCCCAGTTGCTGTTTTTGGAGTCGGAGGATCCCAAGAAAGACATTAATTTATATATCAACAGTCCCGGCGGGTCGGTGTCTGCGGGGATGGCGATCTATGACACGATGAATTACATCAAGTGCGACGTGTCTACGATATGCATTGGCATGGCGGCCAGCATGGGAGCTTTTCTGCTGGCTGGCGGGGCGAAAGGCAAGCGTTTTGCGCTTCCGAACTCCACGATTATGATCCATCAGCCCTCCGGGGGAGCCCAGGGGCAGGCTACGGAGATTCAGATCGTTGCGGATCAGATCGCGAAGACGAAGCAAAAGCTGAACAGGATTTTAGCGGAAAATACAGGACAGCCCATTGAAGTGGTGGAAGTGGATACAGACCGGGATAATTATATGTCGGCAGAAGAAGCCATGGAATACGGGATTATAGATAAGGTGTTTGAACTTAGGTAAGAAAAGGGGAGAGGCTGATTCACTGTATCGGGTACAGGGATTGGCCTTAAACCGCCGTTGCGTGTGTTTTCAGGCGCACGCCAGCTATGGAAACTGGAAAGGGGAATATTTATGGCGGATAAGACGAGGGACGCTAAAATCAGATGTTCTTTTTGCAATAAATCCGAAGAGCAGGTGCGCAAGCTGATTGCAGGCCCGGATGGGGCCTACATCTGCGACGGATGCGTGAATATATGTTCGGAAATCATCGAAGAGGAATTTGCCATCTACGATGAAGAGGAGTACAGCGGGGCGATTAATCTCTTAAAGCCCCAGGAAATCAACGAGATCCTGGATGAATACGTCATCGGGCAGGACGAGGCCAAAAAGGTTTTGTCGGTGGCCGTGTACAACCATTACAAGCGCGTGATGGCGCCCAAGAACCTGGATGTGGACCTGCAGAAAAGCAACATTCTGATGCTGGGACCCACCGGTTCCGGGAAGACGCTGCTGGCGCAGACGCTGGCCAAACTTTTGAATGTGCCTTTTGCCATTGCGGACGCCACGACGCTGACGGAAGCCGGCTATGTGGGGGAGGATGTGGAAAACATTCTGCTGAAAATCATCCAGGCGGCCGACTACGATGTGGAGATGGCGCAGTACGGCATTATTTACATTGACGAGATCGATAAAATCACCAGAAAGTCTGAAAACGCGTCGATTACCAGAGATGTGTCTGGGGAAGGCGTGCAGCAGGCGCTGCTGAAAATCCTGGAAGGAACCGTGGCCAGCGTGCCGCCGCAGGGAGGAAGAAAGCATCCCCATCAGGATTTCATTCAGATTGACACCACCAATATTTTATTCATCTGCGGCGGCGCTTTTGAAGGCCTGGAGAAGATCATTGCCAGAAGAAAAGACGCCAAGTCCATCGGGTTTGGCGCGGACGTGCAGGCAAAGGAAGATTCGAACGTGGGAGAGCTTTTAAGGGAAGTTATGCCGGAAGATTTCATAAAATACGGGCTGATTCCAGAGTTCATCGGCCGCGTTCCGGTGGTGGTTTCCTTAAACGCGCTGGACCAGGAAGCGTTAATCCGCATTTTGCAGGAGCCGCGCAATTCCCTCACCCGGCAGTATCGCAAGCTGTTCGAGATGGACGGCGTGGAGTTAAGTTTCCAGAAGGAAGCGTTAAAATGCATTGCGCAGAAATCCATGGAGAGAAAGACGGGAGCCCGCGGGCTGCGTTCCGTGATGGAAAGCGCTATGATGGACCTGATGTACACGGCTCCTTCCGACGACACCATCCAGCAGTGCATCATCACCAAAGAGGCGGTGGAGGGCACCGGAGAGCCGGAAATTATAAGGGGAGAGCCGTCGGCGCCGCCCAGGAGGTCCGCGAAAACCAAGAGAAAGGGACAGCCGGAACCCGCTTAAGCTTTAGCGCCATAAGGCGCCTATAGTAAAGGAGGGATAATATGAGTAATATAGTAGAAGTAATGCCCGCAGTGGCGCTGCGGGGAACTGCCATACTTCCAGGTATGATCGTGCATTTTGACATCAGCAGGCCGCGTTCCGTAAAGGCAGTGGAAACTGCTATGCTAAATAACCAGAGAATATTTTTGATTACGCAAAAAGATCCGGCAGTGGAAGCTCCGGGTCTTAATGAGTTATATAAAATAGGCGCCATCGGCTGCGTAAAGCAGGTGGTGAAGCTTCCCCAGGGCGTTTTGCGCATTCTGGTGGAAGGCGTGGAGCGCGGCGAACTGCTGGGAGTGATTCAGGACAAAGAGATTCTGGAAGTGGAAGTGGCCGGATTCGGGCAGGAACAAGAAGAGCTTCCCCAGGACGTGGAGCAGGCGATGGTTCGCAGCCTCAAAGAGACATTCCATATGTACTGCGTGGAGTGCGGCAAGGTCAGCAAAGAGCTGGCGGGCCAGATCATGTCCATCGAGGAGCTGGAGTCTCTGGTGGACCAGATCAGCATCAACCTGCCCCTGGATTATACCGACAAGCAGAAGCTTCTGGAGGCAATAGGGCTGGAAGAACGCCACGAGCTTTTGTGCGTGATTTTAAACAACGAGATTCAGATCGCGCAGATTCGCCAGGAGCTGCAGATAAAAATCAAACGCCGGGTGGACCAAAACCAGAAAGAATATATTTTAAAAGAGCAGTTAAAATTGATCCAGGAAGAGCTGGGCGAGGACAATCCCCAAAGCGAGGTGGATGAGTTCAAAAAAAGGCTTAAGAAGCTGGAGGCCTCCGACAGCGTAAAAGAAAAAATTTCCAAAGAGATCGACCGGTTTAAATCCCTTGGAAACAGCGCTTCCGAAGGCGCGGTGGCCAGAGGCTACATCGAAACGCTGCTGGATCTTCCCTGGGATAAGATGTCCCAGGACTGCGAAGACCTGAAAAAAACCATGAAGATTCTGGAGGCGGACCATTATGGGCTGGAAAAAGTCAAAGAGCGCATCGTGGAATATTTGGCTGTGCGAACATTGACGAAAAAAGGCGACAGTCCCATCCTCTGTCTGGTGGGCCCGCCTGGAACCGGCAAAACCTCCATCGCCAAGTCCGTGGCAAACGCTCTGAACAAGAAATACGTGCGCATCTGCCTGGGCGGCGTGCGGGACGAGGCGGAAATCCGCGGCCACCGGAGAACCTACGTGGGCGCCATGCCCGGCCGCATCGCCGTGGGCTTAAAGCAGGCCGGCGTGAAGAACCCGCTGATGCTTCTGGACGAGATCGACAAGACCAGCAGCGACTACAAAGGCGACACCGCGTCCGCGCTGCTGGAAGTGCTGGATTCCGAGCAGAATGGCAAATTTGCGGATCATTACGTAGAGATCCCGCTGGATTTATCCCAGGTGCTGTTTATCGCCACGGCCAACGACGCTTCCACGATTCCGCGGCCGCTTTTAGACCGCATGGAGCTGATTGAGATCAGCAGCTACACGGAGAATGAGAAGGCGCATATCGCCAAGGATCATCTGATTCCCAAGCAGCGGGAGCTGCACGGCCTGAAAAAGAGCCAGCTGGCCATCCAGCCCTCCGCCATCCGGAAAATCATCAGCGGTTACACCAAGGAAGCCGGCGTCCGCAGCCTGGAGAGAAAGATCGGTGAAATCTGCCGCAAGGTGGCCCGGGACGTGCTGGAAGGCTCCGGCAAGAAGGCGACCGTCACCGGAAAGAATCTGGAGAAATATTTAGGCCACGAGAAATACAGCGTCCACACCGCCGGGAAAAAGGACGAAGTGGGCGTTGCCACGGGACTGGCCTGGACCAGCGTGGGCGGCGACACCCTGCAGATCGAAGTGAACGTAATGCCGGGCAAAGGGCGGCTGCAGCTGACCGGTCAGATGGGCGACGTGATGAAAGAGTCGGCGCAGGCGGGCATCAGCTATCTCCGCTCAGTGTCAGACAGCTACGAAGTTGAACAGGAATTTTTCCAGGAGCATGATATCCATATACATATTCCTGAGGGAGCCGTTCCGAAAGACGGGCCTTCCGCGGGAATAACGATGGCGACTGCCATGCTCTCTGCGATTACAGACAGGCCGGTGAAGGCGCAGGTGGCCATGACCGGGGAAATCACTCTGCGTGGCCGGGTGCTGCCGGTGGGCGGCCTGAAAGAAAAATTGCTGGCCGCGAAAAACGCCAAAGTGAAAACCGTACTGGCGCCCAAGGAAAACCAGCCGGACATCAAGGAGATTTCAGGCGAAATCACCGATGGCTTGGACATCCAGTATGTGGAATCCATGGATCAGGTATTGGAGCTGGCCTTAAGCCGTTCCTGCAGTTAGGAGGACCCATGAAAATCATAAGCGCAGCTTTGGACACTGTGTGCGGCGTGACCAGCGCACTGCCCAATAATATCCTGCCGGAAGTTGCATTCGCCGGCAAATCCAACGTGGGGAAATCATCCCTGATCAACAGTCTGATGAACCGAAAATCCCTGGCGCGCACCAGCTCGCAGCCGGGGAAAACCCAGACCATCAATTATTATAACCTCAACAAACAGATTTACCTGGTGGACCTGCCCGGCTACGGCTACACCAAAATCGCCAAGGTCGTAAAAGAAAAATGGGGAAAGCTGGTGGAGCGCTATCTGTACAGTTCCCAGGCGCTGCAGGCTGTTTTCCTGCTGGTGGACATTCGCCACGCCCCGTCCGAGAACGATAAGATGATGTACCAGTGGATCGTGGCCAACGGCTACGAACCCATCGTGATTGCCACAAAGCTGGACAAATTAAAGCGCAGCCAGGTTCCCAAGCATGTGAAGCAGGTGCGGGAAGGGCTTCAGATGCCCCCGGAGGAGATTTTGATACCGTTCTCGGCCACGTCCAAACAGGGTCGGGAGGAAATCTGGAAAATTTTAGAGGACGTAATTGCGGGAGAGTATACAGATGGGCATCATTCGGGCCAGTAAGCTGGCGCACGCGTACAGCCGGTATGATGAAAACGGGCAGGAGAGGGAAGTCATCCGCGCCATCGACGGCGTGGATCTGGACGTGGAAGAAGGCCAGTTTGTGGCCATACTCGGCCATAACGGCTCCGGGAAATCCACGCTGGCCAAACATATAAACGCGCTTTTGCTCCCCACAAAAGGCGCTCTGTGGGTGGACGGCGCGGACACCGCCAAAGAAGAGGAATTGTGGAAAATCCGCCAGAAGGCGGGGATGGTGTTCCAGAATCCCGACAACCAGATCATCGGCACGTCAGTGGAAGAGGACGTGGGATTCGGGCCGGAAAACATGGGGATTCCCACACAAGACATCTGGAAGCGGGTGGAGGACAGCCTGCGGGCGACTGGCATGACCGCTTACCGGGACCACTCCCCCAACAAGCTCTCCGGCGGCCAGAAGCAGCGGGTGGCCATCGCCGGCGTAATGGCCATGCGGCCCCGGTGCATTGTGCTGGATGAGCCCACAGCCATGCTGGACCCCGACGGCCGCAGGGAAACGCTAAAGGCAGTGATGGAACTGAACCGCCAGGAAAACGTGACCGTCATCCTGATTACCCATTACATGGAAGAGGCGGTGGACGCAGACCGTATATTCGTCATGGATCACGGACGGCTGGCCATGCAGGGCGCCCCACGGGAAATCTTTGCTCGGGCGGAAGAGCTGCAAAAATGCGGGCTGGACGTTCCACAGGCAACGATGCTGGCTCACGAGCTGCGAAAGGCAGGCGTCGCCATCCCGAAAGGAATATTGCACAGAGAAGAATTGGTGGATGCGATATGTCAATTGAGATAAAAAATGTTTCTTATCTATACAGTCCGGGCACGGCCTACGAAATGCGCGCCCTGGAAAATATCAATCTCACAATCCCGGAAAATCAGTTCATCGGCATGATCGGGCACACAGGAAGCGGGAAATCCACCTTAATCCAGCTGTGCAACGGCCTTTTAAAACCCACCGCCGGAAAAGTCCTCTACAACGGAGAAGACATCTGGAGCGAAGGATTTTCCAGGAAAAATCTCCGCAGCCAGGTGGGGCTGGCGTTTCAGTATCCTGAATACCAGCTATTTGAAACAGATGTTTTAAAGGATGTGTGCTTTGGCCCCAAAAACCAGGGCATGAACGAGCGGGAGGCCAGGGCGCAGGCCGAAAAGGCGCTGGAACAGGCGGGCGTGCCAAAAGAGCTGTTTGCCAAATCGCCGTTCGAGCTTTCCGGCGGCCAGAAAAAACGGGTGGCCATCGCCGGGGTATTGGCCATGAATCCCCGGTTTTTGATTCTGGACGAGCCTGCGGCGGGGCTGGACCCCAGAGGCAGACAGGAGATTTTTTCTCAGATTGCCGCGCTGCGCCAGGCGCGGGGAATCACGATCGTGCTGGTTTCCCACAGTATGGAAGACATCGCCCAATATGCGCAGCGAATCGTCGTGCTGAATGGGGGCCGAATCGCCTTTGACGGCGCGCCCCGGCAAGTCTTTTCCCATACAAAAGAGCTGGAGAAAATGGGACTGGCCGCGCCGGAAATCACGTATGTGATGCAGGAATTAAAAAAACGCGGGCTGCCGGTGGATGAAGGGGCGATTACGGTGGAAGAAGCGAAAGACAGCATCTTAAAAGCGCTGGGGAGGGCAATGCCATGATTCGCGACATTACCCTGGGGCAGTATTATCCCGCCCGGTCCGTGCTCCACAGGCTGGAC
>CAOJVE010000038.1 GCA_948444865.1 uncultured Lachnospiraceae bacterium | reverse complement strand
ATCCGTCAAATGTATGATTGTGTGTTTCGCTGTTCAGTTGTCAAAGTGCATTTTTCTTTTTGCTGTCTCACAGGCGCTTCCCCGTGCCAGCTCGACTATAATATCATGACTGCATGGGGTTGTCAATGCCTTTTTTTATTTTTTTTACAAAGATTTGGGCATCAAAAATATTCTTTTCGCCTGCGCTACAATATCTGTCAACGACGCGCCGCGCCGCCCCAAGATATTGTAGGAAAGCCCTGGAATTTTTTGACGCCCGAATTTTATAAGGCATAAAAAATATTGATAAAGATTTTCACAAATAAATCTGTGTCGTATACGACCGTGAGAAAAGGATCTGTCTGAATCATTTCCATACAGCTTTTCCCCATGGGCGTGTTGCATAAAACGGTGACTGCCAGTCCCAGTATCCACAGCGCGATCATCCCTTTCGCCAGGCCCACCGCGCCGCCGGCCAGACGGTTGACTCCCCGCAGGACCGGGAGGCGGCTCATAAATCCCAGCGTGACGACCAGGATCCGCATCGCCGCGTGGGACAGAATGAACGAAACGATAAAGCCAACGCCGTTGGTCAGAATGGAGGCCACGTAATCGGCCACATAGTCCGTGAAGCTGTCCACGGCCAGCGCTTTATAAACCTCCGCGTTGTTGTTGGCGATCAATCCCTTTTTAATATCTTCCGGAAGCGGAAGCTGGTTGATCATATTGATCTGCTTCTCCCGCCCCAGCTGCATGCCCGGCTCCAGCTGCTTTTCCAGAGCGTCCTTGCAGTAATCCCGCACCTGCATATAAAAAGGCGTCTGTTCCTTTATAATCGAGCTTACGGCCGGATTGATCACCCAGACAACGGCCACAGACAGCAGCAGAAAAATCATCGATATAATTTCTTTTATAAATCCTCGTTTGTACCCAACCGCTCCGAAAACCAGCAGCAACGCCGCTGCCGCCATACCAAGCCATGTCATTTGTAGTCCTCCGTTTTGTAATTTTATTTTAACTTTATGATGCCAATGGCGGCGTCCAGAATGATGACGTATTTATTTCTCCCCACTTTGAAGAAATCATGTATCTCGCCCTCTGCAATGTTTCCGTTGAACTTTTGCTTCCCGTCTGTGCCGATCACGCACACCTGGGAGTCATTATTCATCACGATGACTCCTTCGCTCATGCGGATGCTGGTATAGGGAATTTCGAAATCCATCTTGAATTTTTCTTTGCCTTTCTTGTTATACACCTGCATAGTGTAGGACTTGTTCTTCCCGCTGTTTTCGTACACAATGCCGATATTGTCCTCGTCGTAAAATGTGCTGGAAATTTCCTTATCGATCATTACGTTTACGATCTCCTTGGGAATCTGCTTTCCCTCGTACACGCTGAAGCCGTCGTCCCGGAAAGCCACCGACGTGGACGCGTCCAGATACGCGACCTGGGGCGCCACCACTCCTTTATACTGATAACCGCTTACGATGTTGTCGATCTGGTTCTGGCCGGCGGCGCCGAAATTATAATAGGCCACGTAACTGGTCGTTTCCCCGCCGTCTATAAACTGATAGGCCACCATAATCAGCAATCCGTCTTCCGAAACGGCGATGTCCAGCGGATAGCCGGGGTCATCTACCCGGGTCTGATTTTCCGCAATCACGCCTCCGTCCGAATCGTAAAAATTGATCCAGGTGTCGTCGCCTCCATCCAGAATGGCCGCCACCACGCCCTGCTTCGCCACGCATACTTTCACAATGTTTTTCTCGGTCTGCGCCGTGCCCATCTTGCCTTCCTTGTTGAAAATCGCCATGCTTGTCCCGCCCTGGTCGGCCACGACGATGGTGGACCCGCATATGTCCACGATGGGACTCTGCATCTCGTAGGGATACGTCCAGAAAACCTCCCCCTTGTAGTCCTGCAGCGACGCGCCTTCCTGGCTGTATTTGAATATGTTTCCGCCTGTCTCTATGTATTTTGTGGACACATCCTTTTCCCGGGCGCTGGTGGCCAGGACTTTGTAGCTGTCATATGTCTTATTATTTTGGTAAATATACACGCCCGCGCCTACGATGGCCAGCAGCGCAAGAAACGCCAAAAGGCGCGTCGTCTTCCTCCTGCGGCGGCGCCGGATATTCTCCGGGCGGCTTTTTTTGCCCCTTCGCCTTCGTGCTTTGCGTATCCATCTCTTTAATAAACTCGCCATTCTTGATATCCCTTATCCTTCGGTAGTTCGTCCGTTTTTTCTTTTTTGATTATATCACACTCTTTTATGGGAGTAAAATAATTTGTCCCGGATAAATAATATCGCTCACATTCAGCTCATTTAATTTGCATATATTATTTACTTGACTTGTATTTCCATATATCTTTTTGCTGATCTTGGATAATGTGTCTCCGTTTTGCACCATATAGGACCCATTGGGCTTTAATTCCTGCGCTTGGGCGGCCGCGTCCTGGCTGTCTTTGGGCGCTTCCTCCGTGGGAGTGTCCGTGGGCGCAGGCGTGGGAGAAATCGCCTCCTCCTGCGCCGGTTCTTCCTTTATTTCCTCTGTCTCTTGTGGCGCTTCTGTTTCTATGCGTTCCTGTGCTTTTTCCGCTATTTTCGTCTCCTGGGGAACGGCAGTCGCCTCCTTGTCCTGCAGGATGGCCTGTCCCACCCGGGCGGACGTCTCCTCCATCTTCTTATAATTATTCATGTACGTAATCCCCACGGCGACGGCTCCCACCGCCACGCAGGCGCCGATGGCGTGAAGCAGAGAAAAACCGCCTTTTTCGCTCTCCTGCCTGTCCGGCTTCCCGGAAATGATTTTCCGAAAGTCCTGGACCGCTTTGTCTTTTACAATGTCTTTGTCCTCGATGGGAATGTTTTTGCTCATCTCAATCATATATTCCTGCATGGGCTTATTTTTGTCGTAGTAAATGTAAAAACCTTTCTGCCGGCTCATGCAGCCGTTTTCATACTGAAAGAAAGCCTCCTCCCTCTCCAGAGGTTCCATCATGTACAGCAGCTTATCATTTCCTCCGAAATAATTCAGATGGGTCCGGTAAAGCACGTCGGTCAGCTCCATGGTACATTCCTGCATGATAAAAAACCAACCCACGATTTCCTGTTCCGGAAAATATTTGTCGATCTTTTCTTCGGCCTGCTGCCAGATTTCGTCCGTAAAGGCGATATGCTCCGGCGAAACGTCCATATTTTCGATCTGAAGCGCGCTTTTGATGAATATATAGGTGACATTTTCGGTCCAGTTGGTTTTTCCCAGTAAAAGCCCGATCTTCGCTCCCGACCACTGCTCGGCGATCCTCGCCAGGAACGTGTGGGCGTAATCTTCCATGTATATTTTGTGGGCGGCGCTGATTTCACCGATTTGGCGGATGTTTTTTGGTATACGAAAGAAACCTTCGTTTCCTACGGCTTCTTTTTTCTCCTCTTTATATACGATTTCTATCATCTCATCACCCCTTTAGGCAAAAGCCTATCATATGCGGGGCGCAGAATTTAGCAGTTTATAGGAAGGGGCGGCAATTATCGTATGACCGCCTTCGACATGGTATGAAGGAATATTTTCCAGGAAATTGGATAAGATGAAACATAGATTACAACACGCAAAGGGAGGAACGCCCATGACTTTCTACATCGACGCCCGCCAGAGAGACTCTTACGCTTCGCTTGGGTCTTCCCTGGAAAAATGCATTCAGAAATACGAGGGACGCTGGACGGAATTAATCTTTATCTGCATCGGCACGGACCGGATCACCGGGGACAGCTTAGGCCCGTACGTGGGCTACCGCCTGTCTGGATGCCCCATGCTCCACCGGCAGATCTACGGCACCCTGACCCATCCCATTCATGCGCTGAACCTTCAGCGGGCCATGGACGAGATTGCCCGCCGGCATCCAAACGGGCTTTATGTGGCCATCGACGCTTCGCTGGGCACAAAAAAACACCTGGGCTTTGTCACCGTCTCAAACGGCGCGCTTCACCCAGGCGCCGGCGTGCAAAAAGACCTGCCGCCCGTGGGACACATTGCCATCACCGGAATCGTAGGCGCCTCCGGCTGGATGGAGCATCTGGCCCTGCAGACCACGCGGCTGTCCACCGTGGTCAATATGGCGGATATGATCACGAAAGGAATCCTTTACACGCTGTTCCTGCTGGGATACAATCTCCCCACCGAAGATTTCTGCGGACCTCTGCCCCCGCCGGAGCTGAATGCAAACTTCTGCGGCGCCGTGGCCGCTTTTACGGATGAAGAGCCGCGATAGACCGCAGGGCCTTTCTGTACAGCGGATAACGCCGGTAGAGCAGCCGGTGCCGGTCGCCTGCCGTCTCGCAGAGTCCGCAGTATTTGTCGGACAGACATATGATGAAACCTTCCGCGTGAACAGGCGGAATGACCGTCAGCGGCCACATGTGTTTTAAGATGATGTCTTCCTCCAAAGGCGTGAGAGTAAAATATTTCCGGGCGTTTCTTAAAGCCACCCGCGGGTGGGTCAGTCCGTGGAAATGCTCCCCTGTCCTGGCCACATGCTCGTGCCAGTCGTACAGGAAAAAGTCGTGGAGCATGCCCGCCCTGGCCGCCCTTCTGGCATCCAGTCCCAGCCGCTTGCACAGGCGGTAATTATAATACGCCACGTTCAGGCAGTGCTGGTAGCAGGTGGTGGTTCCATGCTGGATGTATTTCTTCATCTCCAATACGACCGGATGCTGCGCCAGATCTTTGATGCATTCGTAAAATTCCTCGCCGCCCTGATCTCCGGGCGCGCGGCCGTTTCTTCCGATACGTATTTTCTTCATAATTATAGTTCAACCCTCCCTTCCAGAGCCCTTAACAGTGTCACTTCGTCTATATATTCCAGGTCGCCGCCCACCGGCACGCCGCTGGCTATGCGTGTTACCTTAATTCCCGTGGGCTTTACCAGTTTGCTGATATACATGGCGGTGGTTTCCCCTTCCAGGCTGGAATTAGTGGCGATAATCACTTCCTCCGCTTCCTGCTCCGAAAGCCTGTGCATCAGCTCTTTTAAGCGAATCTCGTCCGGCCCGATGCCCAGCATGGGGGATATGGCCCCATGGAGCACATGGTACACGCCCTCGTATTTGCCTGTCTTCTCGTAGGCCGCCAAGTCGCGGGTATTTTCCACCACCATAATCTGATTCTGGTTGCGCCGGGCGTTTTTGCAGATGGGACAAAGCTCCTCGTCGGTTAGGGTCCAGCAGTTTTTGCAGTAACGGACCTTCTGCCTGGCCTGGGTCATGGCTCCCGCCAGCAGGTTCACCTGTTCTTTTGGCATGTTCATAATGTGAAAAGCCAGACGCTGGGCGGATTTCGCCCCAATGCCGGGGAGCCGGGACAGCTGTTCAATTAGGTTGCTGATATGACGACTGTAATATTCCATTAGAAGGGAAATCCCCCGCCCAGTCCGCCGGTTAAGCGGGACATGGCCGCGGCCGACGTCTCCTCCACCTGGCGCATGGCGTCGTTGACCGCCACCATAATCAGATCTTCCAGCATCTCAATGTCGTCCGGGTCCACCGCTTCTTCCGCCAGCTTCACCTTCGTCACTTCCTTCTTGCCGCTGACGGTCACTTCCACCGCGCCGCCCCCCGCGGTGGCTGTAAATTCTTTGGACTCCAGCTCTTTTTGGCTCTCCTCCATCTGCTTTTGCATCTTCTGGGCCTGCTTCATCAGATTGTTCATATTGCCGGGCATCCCCATTCCTCCGGGAAATCCACCTCTTTTTGCCATTTTATTGTCCTCCTGTTAATTCTCTGTTTCTACATTCATATGAATTTCTTTTTTAATTATTTCATCCACGGATAACTCCGCCAGTCCTTCTCTAGTATGGTTATCCGCCAGCAGCATTTCCACCTGCACGGATTTCCCGGTTTTATCTGAAATCAGGGCCTGCAGCTCTTCCTTGCCTTCTGGGCCGTCCACATAGGGCTTTGCCAGGTAGTCCTGAAATTCCACGTACAATACGGGTTCTCCCTCACCTGCCGAGCCGTCAAATTTGGGCACGCTGCGCAGCAGCATTTGTTTGAAACGGCCCGACGTCTCCGCGATAATGGAACCCCAGCTTTCCATCACCCGCTGCAGGTCTTCGGGCGCGGCTTTGGGAATGGCCTCTGGCCGCTCCTTTGGCTCTTTTCGGGGCGCCGCCTCCTGGGACGGGGCCGGCGGCGGCTGTTTCACGAAAGCCCCTTCTTCCATCTGTTTTTCCAAAACCCGTATCCGGTCCAGCACGGAATCCAGGTTTGTCTCCATGGCCGGGCGGCACAGCTTGATTAAGGCAATCTCCACCAGAACCCTTTTCTGAGATTCGTACCGTATACGGTTGGACAGCTCCGAGAAGATCCGAATGTAGCGCATCAGGATTTCCGGGGAAACCATCTTGCTCTCCTCCTCCAGAAGCGCCAGGGTGTGGGAGGAAACGTCGATGATCTCCTCTTTTGGCGGAGAGGTCATCACCAGCAGAAGATTGCGCATATACCAGATGAAATCGTTGACAAACTGGCCCATCTCCTTGCCCTGGCGGATCATTTCCTCCAGCGCGTTTATGGAGCCGGTCACGTCGGCGTTTATGACTTTTCGCAGCAGATCGCTGAATATATCCACATCCACCGCGCCCAGCACATCCATCACTTTATCATATGTCAGCTTCTGTCCCATATAGAATGCGATGCAGCGGTCCAGAAGGCTTAACGCGTCCCGCATGGAGCCGTCCGCCGCTTTGGCGATATAGCGGAGCGCTTTTTCCTCCGCCTCTTCGCCTTCCGCTTCCAGAAGCTGGGACAGCCGCCCGGCGATGACGTCTATGGAAATTCGGCGAAAATCGTATCTCTGACAGCGGGACAGTATGGTCACCGGAATTTTGTGGGCCTCTGTGGTGGCCAAAATAAAAATCACATAAGAAGGAGGCTCCTCCAGAGTTTTCAGCAGGGCGTTGAAAGCCCCTGCCGATAACATGTGAACCTCGTCAATAATGTATACCTTATATCTGCCTTTTGTGGGACGGTATGCCACCTCGTCCCGGATTTCGCGGATATTGTCTACCCCATTATTGGAGGCCGCGTCGATTTCGATTACATTCATGGAGACTCCGGAAAGGATTTCCCTGCAGGTTTCGCACTGGTTGCAGGGGCTGCCCTCCACCGGATGCTGGCAGTTCACGGCCCTGGCCAGTATCTTGGCCACACTGGTTTTTCCCGTTCCTCTTGTGCCGCAGAACAGGTACGCGTGCCCCACCCTGTCGCTGGTCAGCTGGTTTTTTAAAGTTGTCACTATATGCTCCTGGCCTTTTACATCCGCGAAATTATCCGGCCTAAACTTCCGGTACAGAGCCGTATACGCCATAGTTTTCTCCTGTCTTCCATGTGAATCTAATCTCCGAAACTGATCCCGATTTGTTTTGCCGCTTTGACCAGCTGGTCTTTGGGCGACACCATTTTCAGCTTGCCCGCGCATTCTTCCAGAGGGATTGTCTGGATCTTGCCGTTTACGATGCCGACCATCACTCCATACTTTTCTTCCAGGATGCACTCCGCCGCGCCTGCGCCGATTCGGGTGGAAAGCACTCGGTCATACGCGCACGGGCTTCCGCCCCTCTGGGTGTGTCCCGGCACGGTGATGCGCACTTCGTTTCCGGTCTTTTTCTCGATCTGATGGGCAATCTTGTAGGAAACGGAAGGGTATTTCTTGGCCCGTTCCGCCAGCTTTGCCTTGTATTCCTTCTTGGGCAGCTTGGCGTCTTCCTTGGAAATGGCGCCTTCCGCCACAGCCAGTATGGTAAAACGTTTGCCCGCTTTGCTTCTTCGGTTGATGGCTTCCACCACTTTGTCGATGTCGTAGGGGATTTCCGGTATCAGAATAATGTCCGCCCCGCCGGCCACGCCCGCGTGCAGGGTCAGGCTTCCCACTTTGTGGCCCATGACTTCCACGATGAACACCCGTCCGTGGGAGGCCGCTGTGGTGTGAATGCAGTCAATGGCGTCCGTGGCCACGTTCACGGCGCTCTGGAAGCCGAACGTCATGTCCGTTCCCCAGATGTCGTTGTCGATAGTTTTGGGCAGGTGGATGACGTTCAGTCCCTCCTCCCTGAGCAGGTTGGCCGTCTTCTGGGTGCCGTTTCCGCCCAGGATTACCAGGCAGTCCAGACATAATTTATAATAGGTCTGCTTCATGGCGCCCACCTTGTCCAATCCCTTCTCGTCCGGCACCCGCATTAATTTAAAGGGCTGCCTGGACGTGCCCAGAATCGTGCCGCCCTGGGTGAGAATCCCGGAAAAATCTTTGGACGTCAGCATCCGGTATTTGCTGTAAATCAATCCCCGGTAGCCATCGTCAAATCCATACACCTCCAGCTCGTCAATGGCCGTGCTCAATCCTTTCACAACGCCCCGCATGGTGGCGTTCAACGCCTGACAGTCGCCGCCGCTGGTCAAAAGTCCTATTCTTTTCATTCTTATTTTTCACATCCTATTCTTTTAGTCATTTATTCGTTTCAATAGTAACATATTTTCGGGCTTATCTCAATACTTAGCGGTGGGCAAATTAGCTGATCTGCCACGTTGCGCGGCTGCCGTTTTCGTTTTTGCGGACCAAAAGCTGGTCTTCGATCTCCTGCTTTAATTCCGTCACGTGGGAGATGACGCCGATCAGCCGGGAGCCGCCCGCCATCTGCTGGAGGACCCTCACCGCCTGGTTCCGGGAATGTTCGTCCAGCGAACCGAAGCCTTCGTCGATAAACAGGATGTCCAGGTTCAGCGCCGCCGAATTCTCCTGAATCTGATCCGCCATGCCAAGCGCCAGCGCCAGCGCGGCCATGAAGGATTCACCGCCGGACAGCGTCCGCACTTC
The DNA here is from genome assembly GCA_948444865.1 of uncultured Lachnospiraceae bacterium. Classification (GTDB taxonomy): domain Bacteria; phylum Bacillota; class Clostridia; order Lachnospirales; family Lachnospiraceae; genus MGBC164599. Next base: position 10,398 of record CAOJVE010000038.1, on the reverse strand, counting down.
CCGCTCTTTGCCGGTGACTGTCGAATACACCATCAGGTCGAGGCCCTGGTTTTTGCCTGTGCCGGCTTTGTCGATTTCACGCATCCGAAATTCAAACTGCCCGGCGGACATATCCTGGAACCGGATGTTGGCCGCGCTAAGAATCTGCTCCAGGTAATGCCGCTGCACGAACGTCTCTATGTCCATGCGGGCGCCGGTCACTTTTCCGGCCAGACGGCTGTAGAGGCTTTCCAGCTTTGCGTGCTCCTGCACGATCCGGCTCCGCTCCGCCATTTTGGGAGCCAAAGCCTCGTAAACCCCCGCGTTCGCCTTGTAGCTTTCCTCTAGTCTGCGGAAAGTCTTCTGCGCCGCCTGAAGCTTTTCTTCCGCCTCGTCCTTTGCCGACTCCAGTTTCTCCGGGTTTGGGCGTTCCCGATCCTGGATGGCTTCTTTTGCCGTTTTCCAGGCGCTTTTCGCGGCGGCCTTTTTGTTATTGTGCGCTTCCGTCTGTTTCTGGAGCTCTTTTATCTCCGTCTTTTTGTGTTTTTCCACAATGGCTTTCCACGCCTGTTCGGTGACGCCCTTTTCCTGCATGAATTTCTCATAAGAAAGCCGGCGCCGCGTCTGTTCTTCCAGCTGTTCCGGGAGCTCCTTTTCGTAGCGCTTAAGCAAAGATTCCGCGTGGTCTACGGCGGTTTTTGCCTCTGCGGCCCTCTCCTTTGCCCGGCTGTAAATGTTCTGTTTTTCCTGCTGCTTTTCCTGGGCCCCTTGAAGAGCCTCCCGGGCAGATTTTTCGTCTGGATAATCCTTGCCCGCTTCCAACCCCTGCAGCTTCGTTTCACTTTTAATCAAGGCGTTTTTCGCGTCGACGGCGAATTCCCGCGCTTTCTCCTCCTGGGCCTTTAAATCCGCCTTTTTCTGTTCCATCCCCTGCAGCGCGTTTTGGATTTCCTCCAGAGCGGCGGCGTTTTTCTTACAGGTTTCCCCTTCCTGTGAAAGAGAATCGCGCCATGTGGATAAAAGCTCTTCCGCCTGATCTAAGGAAAAAGCCCCCTCCTGAAAACCTTCCGGCGCGGCGGGAAATTCCTCCGCCATGCGTTCGCGGAGGCTTTCCATGGCTTCTTTTAGATTCTCCTCGCGCTCTCTTAGCACATCCAGCGCGGCGCCCGCTTCTGTGGCTTTTCCGCTTTGCCGGTCTTCCAGTAAAGTAAGCTCCCGGCGAAGCGCGTCGACGGCTTCGCGGGTCAGGTTTTGATGCTCCTTAGACAGCGCGCACGGTTGGGGATGGTCGGTGGAGCCGCATACGGGACAGGCCTCGCCCGGCCTTAACTTCTCTTTTGCAATGTATCCGGCCTGGGCGTCCAGAAAAGCATTGTGCTTTTCGCTGTATTCCTTTTGTTTTTCTTCGGTCATCTTTCGTATTTTTTCGTAGTCCTGCCGCGCCTTCCCGGCCTTTTTTCGCTGGTTGTCCACATCTTTTTGTTTTTTGCGGATGTTATCCACATTTGCCTGGAGTTCCTGGGCCTGTTTGTCTTTTTGCTCCCACTGCAGCAGCCGCATTTTGGCTTCGCCCAACTCTTCTAACTGACTTTTCCACTTTTGTTCCTGGGTTTTTAGATTGGACAGATTTTCTTTCGCCTCCTTTTCGGCGGTTTGGGCTTCTTCGCTTTTGGTTTTTTTGGTTGCCGCGTCTTTCTGGGCTAAACGGATTTTTTCCAGAATTTCCAGGGATTTCTCAACGCGGTCGGAGAGTTTCGTGAACGCCTCATTTTCAAGAGCAAGGCGCTTTTCGGCCTGATTCTTCGTCTTCGCCGCTTCCTCCCATTCCGCGATTAGCCGCGGTTTTTTATTTTCCAGGTCTTTGAACGTTTTTTCTATTTTGGCGACAGCGGCTTCTTTCTCAATCAGCGCGTCGTGGAAGCTTTTGATTTCATAGGCGGCCTCGATCTGCCCGGCCAGGCGGCGGCATTCTTCTATTTTTTCTTCCGACGCGGCGCAGTCGGCCAAATCTTTTTCGGCCTGATCCAGCTGTTTATAGGACATGAGAAGACTCTGCGCCCTGGCCCATGCGTCCCTTTTTTCGTCGCGGATTTTGGAGGCTTCGTCGTATTTTTTCTGTGCGGCCTCTTTGCCGGATTCCAGCCAGCCGCAGAGGATTTTCAGCTCTTCCAGAAGGTTTTCCATATCGGAAACGGAGAGCTTTTCGGAAGAAAAAATCCGCTCTTTCAGCTCCTCCAAAACCGGCGCCTTTTCGTAATCTTCCGGGATGGCCAGATGGCCGGCTTCCGTCTGACACGCGGTGCGGATTTTCCCGATTATTGAAAGTTTTTCTTTTTTGCGGCGGTCTAATTCATCGACGATTTCCTGAAAAAACCCGGTGTTGAACAGTTTTCGGAAAATCGGCTTTTTATCATTTGAGTTCGCGCGGAGCATCTCCATAAATTCACCCTGGGCGATCATGGCCACCTGCATAAACTGCGCTTTGGACAGGCCGACGATCTCCTCCAGCTTGGCGTCGGTTTCTTTTTGGGGATATTCCGCGCCGTCCGGCATCGTGAGGGAAACCTTCTCGCTCTCTTCTTTGAAGCCGCCTCCCCTTTTTTTCGGACGCACGTGCCTGGGCGCGCGCCGGACCGTATATTCCCTGGCTTGCCCGCCGGCCGTCTCCGAAAAAGTCAGCTCCACGAAAGGCTCCAGAAAAGATTCTTTTTCCAGATGCACAAACTGACTCTGCAGTTCTATTCCGTCTTTTTTATTGGCATTGGAGCCGGTTTCTCCGTAAATCGCAAAAACGATGGCGTCGAATATGGTCGTCTTTCCGGCGCCGGTGTCGCCCGTGACCAGGAAAAGATTCTGGATCGGCCTGGTGAAATCTATGGCGGTTTTCTTCCCGTAAGAGCCGAATGCCTGCATCGTTAATTTAAGTGGTCTCATCTACTGCGCCTCCTGCACTGAATTGATTACGTCTTTTAAAAGTTCTTTTTCTCCGTCGTCCAAATCCCCCAGAAACGAGCGGCACAGCTCAAAGGGTTCCATTTTTTCCTTGGGAGAAAAGCCCTGCCCATAATTCGCTTTTCGCTGGGTCTCCCGGCGGATTTCCAGCAGATTGGGGAATTGGCTGCGGATGCGGTCCTGCATGTCGATGACGTCATAATCCACTTTGTCTGTGAGGATGACCGACGCATAATCCTCACAGCCCCGCCGCAGCGTTTCCTCTAAAGTTCCCCGGACGACGCGGACCTGGCGAAGAGGTTTCAGGGGAAGGACGGATGTTCTGACATCGCCCTTTTCACCCATTTCCACCAGAATAATGCCCTTTTGCTGTCCCGCCTCGCTGACTGAACAGGCCAGGGGCGTGCCGCAGTAACGGCGAAATTCGCTTCCGACTTTCATCGGCTTGTGGATGTGGCCAAGCGCCGCGTAATCAAATTTTTCCAGCGCGTCCGCCGACACTTCGTCGATGTTTCCCACCGTTCGGATTTCCGAATCCATCCGCTCAACCTGCTGTGGGTCCGCGCCAGAAGGCAGGTAAAACTGGTGGCTGACCAGGACGTTTCTCTGCCGCTGATCCACATTTTCACGGGCAAGCAGCCGGTGAATCGTCTCGTTATAGGAAAGATTGCCGCCGTTTTCATCGGTTCCCACAATGGCTTTGACCATGGAAGGCTTCACAAACGGAAGCAGGTAAAAGTTTACGCTGCCGAAGGCGTCTTCTAACGTGACTTTCTCGATTTGGTCGCCTTCATTTTTTGGCGGCGCGCCAATCATATATAAATTCTGCCGGGAGAGGACGCTGCGAAAACAATTTATGCGGGACGCGCTGTCGTGGTTGCCGCTAATGATCATCACAGCCATGTCCGGAAGGGACGAAGTGAGATTTTCTATAAAACAGTCAAAAACTTCCACGGCCTCTGCCGACGGAAGGGCTTTGTCGTAGACGTCGCCGGCGACGATAAGAGCGTCCGGCTTTTTCTCTGCAGCGATCTCTGCTATCTGCCGCAGTATGTATTCTTGGTCTTCCCGGAGGTCTTTGTTCATAAGTTTCAGTCCGATGTGCAGATCCGATAAATGAAAAAATTTCATTTTTTCGCCTCCTTTATAAGTGACTTTTTCAAAGTTTACTGTTTTATTTTATAATTTTGAATTATATTTGTCAATAAATGGACTTTACCCTAAAGATACAAAAGGAGGCGTTTTTTGCGCCTCCCCTCCTGTTTATTCTTTATTTTTATAGTACAGCATGCAATGGCAGTACCCCTCGAACTCCGGGTCCTTGATCTGCTCCCGAAATTCCTGGCACATGCATTTATTCTCCTCTGTGCGCTCCAGACGACAGGGGCAGTAGCCGCCTGTCCTCTCCAGACCTTCACGGACTGATTTCACCACATCTTCATCAGGATTCAAAGTAATCTTCATCCAACTACACCTCGTCAATAAATTGTTCCAATTCCTCCCTGGACATGAATCCAGCGGTGCGCTTTGCCTCGCGGCCGTCCTTAAACAGCATGATCGTAGGCACTGCGGTGATGGAAAACTGCCTGGCCAGAACCGGCTCATCGTCCACATTCACTTTCCCCACCAGGATATCCTCCCGGCTGCTCTCCAGCTCTTCTACAATCGGAGCCAGCATTTTGCACGGCCCGCACCAGATGGCGTAAAAATCCACCAACACCGGCTTCGCCGCCCTCAGAACCTCATTTTCAAAATTTTTAGACGTAATCTGCATACCCATATGCGCGCCTCCTTTCTATTACTTATGAAAAAATGCCGGAAAACGTGCCGTCTCAATGAAGCAGCGACAGCTGAGTAGATTCCTTCGGCCGCACATTTACCGTAATATAACAATCCGCAACAGGCTCCTCGTTCACTTCCAGGAAATATTCCACCTGAATGTCTATGTTTTCCTCCGATTCCTCACATTTAATCTTGGTGGCGGCGATTCCCATCTGGACGCTGCCAAAAGGCGTCTGGTAAAAAGTTATATTCTTCTTTTGGGGACTGAATACCATATGAACGTTGGCGGTTCCTTTCTTGCGGACTTCCATGGATTCGCTGCTGGCCTTGATGAGATTCTCCGTGGTTCCGGGAAATCCCTCAAACACCTCGTCGAACTTTATAAAATGCTTTCCGTTGCGAAAATGATATTCCCCCACCGTCACCATCTCAATGGGCTCCGAATCCCGGGTGTCCCCCATCACCTGAAGGCCGGTGACACTTACAAATACATCTTTCGTCATATGTACATCCCTCTCAATATTCTTCAATATCAATTTTCTGCGTCATCCCCACGTCATAGGGCAAAATGCTGTTGGCAAAAACCTTGAACTTTTCCGCCAGATCGCTGACGAAAAAACGGTACGGGAATTCCTTTTTGTCGCTTCCTGGATTTTCCAGATTCTGCGCCTTTAACAGCCGCTTCAGCTCCTGGGCCGTCTCGTAGGCCGGATTCACCAGCGTGACGGATTCGCCCATCACTTCCCCGATCACCGACCGCAGCAGCGGATAATGGGTGCATCCCAATACCAGCGTATCCACCTGTTGTTCCTTGAGTTCATCCAGATACCGCTGGGCCACCTGGCGGGTGATGGAATCGTGAATCCAGCGTTCCTCCACCAGCGGAACGAAAAGCGGACAGGCCTTCTCGATCACGGCGGTTCCCGGCGCGATGTCCTGGATAAAGTCCCGGTAAATGTGGCTCCCCACCGTGCCTTCCGTGCCGATCACCCCGATTCTCCCGTTTACGGTAGCCTGCGCCGCCACTTGCGCTCCGGGCTTCACCACGCCGAGCATGGGCAGGTCGCTTTCCTTTGAAACCTCGTCCAGAGCAAACGCGCTGGCCGTGTTGCAGGCCGCCACGATGGCTTTCACCTGCTGGGTTTTCAAAAAACGGATAATCTGGCGGGAATAGGTCAGGATGGTTTCCCTGGACTTGCTGCCGTACGGAAGCCGGGCCGTGTCGCCGAAATATACAATATGCTCCGCGGGAAGGTTTCGCATAATCTCCCGCGCCACCGTCAGCCCCCCAACGCCGGAGTCAAAAACCCCGATGGGCGCCTCGGTCCATTCTCTGTTCATTCTCGTCCGTTCTCCCTTCCTCGCTGCATTCTTTGTCTATTCTAACATTCTTTTATTTTCTGCGCAACCGTTGAGGACGGAAAGTTTGTAAATGAAAAAAATGGTTTGCGTTGTATATTGCATCCTAAAAATGCATATGTTATAATGCCTGTAGGCAAAGGAGTGAAATGCCCAAGCCGCACAAAAAGGAAAACCCCCGAAAGTATTCTCGGTACAATCGGGGGTTTTTCTTCTTTAATATACGGAGAAGTCAACCGTTTGGGCCTGGCTACCGACTATTATTCATCCCCGTCAAACCACTTGCACAGGCAGTAAGCGACTACGCTGGCCAATACGGAGATTATAAAAGAGTGAAATATACCCAAGCACACCCCCTCTCTGTCACCAGTATAGGGGCGGTAACACATTTATATTATCATTCCCTTGAACGCATTACAATAAAATTCATCCACAACGCCCAGGCGCCTCTTTCAGCAAAATGAATGTCTAAGGCCATTTTTTCTATGCCAGCTCCCCCACGCAAATCTCCAAATCCCCATAAACGCAAGAAGCTATGCCAGCCGCAAACTGATTTCCCCAAAAAAGACAGGCAGTCCCACCGACTACCTGTCCCCCAGCAAATCCTGTAAAACTTTACATTTAAACCCGATCTTCACCGGCGCGTCTTCCTCTTCCGTCTCCGAAAAGCAATACTGCGGATACAGACTCCCCCACCAGGCGTACACCGGCGTTTTCACATAAGCGGGCCGATGCGCGGCCAAAGCCACAAACATGCCGGCCAGCGCAAGCGCAATATATTTCCTCAATTCCAACAGGCCATCCTTTCCTCCATATCTATAACAATTCAGAATCAGAGTTTGAGCAAAATAGACACATAAGGAGCGAATGAAAAACGGTTTTGAACTCCGTTTTGTCTATCTTGCCCGTTACCTATTATAAGTATGGCCCATCTTCTCTCAGTTTAATCAACGGAAGCGCCGGCAGTCCCTCTTGGCCATACCAGCTGTTGTATACCTGCCGCAGCGTGATCCCTGATTTTTTCTGGGAGGCGGGGCGGTTTTCGTAGATGCCCACCAGATATTCCCCGATGGACTGGTTATCGTTTCCCTGAAACGCCATAACCTTCTCCACGTCGCCGGCGCGGAACACATACAGGTCTTCCCCCACCAGCGGATTTTCCTTCAGATAATTGAAAAGCGGCGCGCACTGCTTCTGTCGCAGGATGTTTTCCCCCAGGATCAGCGCCTGCAGATGGCTGATGTCCAGATATTTTTCCCGGCTCCGATCGTACTCGCTGTCTATCTCCTGGAAATTCCTGCCGGACAGGGAAACGATTTTCGCAGACTCGCCCTCCTCTGGCTTGTCCTGTCCGGTGGCGCCCGGCAGGTCCGCCATGCCGTAAATCACCCGGTACTGGCCGTTTTCATAATCCACCGACATCGCCAGAGGGTACAGCCGTTTCTCCGGGTCCACGCCGCTGCACCCGCAAAGGGATACAGCAAAGCAAAAAACCACAGATGCAAGAAATAAAAATTTTCCCGTCTTTCTCATTTTTCCGAAGCGCCTCCTTTCCCCCGGCCTTTGCAGCAGACGGCCACATACAGCGTGAGGGCCGCAATTAAAGGCGTAATCCCGTACATCAGAAACCGGCCGAACCATTCCTCGATCTGGTATTTCTCAAAAGGATGCATGGCCATGGCGTACACCAAGAGCAAAAGCCAGAAGCGCAGCGGATGAAGCCCCGATTTCTCCAAGATATGGCTTCCGTAGAAAAAAACGCTCCCCAGGGAAAAGAAAAGCCCATACGCCACCAGAGCAATCCACAGCACGTCGAACCTGGCCAGCACATCGCCGGGCAGATTGGTGCCGGCCATCAGCGGCAAAATCGGAAATGGCTCCCGAATCAGCCGCTCCCAGCCAAAAACCGCCTGGGACAGCACAAGGGCCGCCCCCAGCATTCCCCCCAGGATCAGCACGCCGCTGAAAATAGGCGTTCCCGAGCTGCCCGGCTTAGACACCTTCGAGAGCACAAAAGGCAAAAATCCCAGAAAAGACAGCGCGCAGAAGATCGCATACACGCTGTCCAGCCCATGCTCCCAGCGAAAAGCGCCCTGCACCGGATTGTTCAGATACGCGCTGTTCCCCTGAAAACAAGCCAGCACATACAAAAGCACGAAGCCGCCCAACACCAGCCCGCAGGAAACCTCCCCGATGCGGCCCCTTTTTTCCAGGCCCATATGGCTTCCGGCAGCGCACACCGCCAGTATGAGAAGCCCTACCAGCCAGCGGGGAACCCCGGAAATCAGGTACGTGCAGACCAGCCGGGAAGCCGTGGCCAGCAGATACGCGCCGGTGAGCGCAAGGGGCGCCATGTATAAAATGGCAACAAACTTCGGCAGATTCTGATAGGCCGGCGCGATGCGGATCAGCAGAATAATGATAAAGTAGTAAAGAACAAAATTTATCAAAATCCCCAAAAGCCCATTGGCCCCCAAAACATGGTGCGTCCCCGGCAGGCACAGCAAAATGGGCGCCAGCAGACTTAATATCATCTGCCGGCTCATCTGCCGATGGGAAATCCTCTGGTTGTCAGCAAACATACACATTACCTCCCTCTCAAACGCACCTGCTGCTCCTTATTTGCAAAAACAGGACGATACTTCATATCCCGCAGCGGCCAGCGCAAAACGCCGTCTTTCTGCTTTTTGTCCAGATCTTTTGCCACAAACGGCATCAGATACGGAATGTGGAAACTCTTCAGGCCGGCCAGATGGCTGATAACCCCATAGACTCCCAGCAAAATCCCAAATATGCCCAAAAATCCCGCCAAAAAAATAAATATATATTTCAGCATCCGAAACGGCGCGGAAAACTCCTCGTTTGGTATGGCCAGAGATCCCAGCGCCGTCAGCGCCACAATCATCACCACAATGGGACTGACCAGATTGGCTTCCACCGCCGCCTGCCCGATGATTAAGCCGCCCACAATGCCGATGGCGTTTCCCAGCGCGCCGGGAATGCGCACGCCGGCCTCCCGAATCAGCTCGAAGGAAAGCTCCAGAAAGATCAGCTCCACAATGCTGGAAAAGGGAACCCCCTGCCGGGCCTCGGCAAAAGACAAAAGCAGATTCGTGGGCAGCACCTGCGTATGAAACCGCGTCACCGCCAAGTAAAGCCCCGGCAGAAGCGTGGCCGTCAGCATAGCCAGATACCGCAGGCACCGCAAAAAAGACACCAGCTCAAAATGCTGGTAGCGGTCCTCGCCGACCTGCATAAAATTATGAAACGTGGTGGGTAAAATCAGCGCGGTGGGCGAATTGTCACAAAGCAGCACGATCCGGCCATTTAAAAGCTCCATCGCCGCCCGGTCCGGCCTCTCCGTGGTCTGAAACTGGGGAAACGGCGAATACCAGGTTTCCTCCGACAACTGCTCAATTACGCCGCTGTCCATCACTCCGTCGATCTCAAAAGACGACAGCCGGTTTTTGATTTCCTCCAGCAACTCCTCCGGGGCCAGGTCCTCCACATACAGAAGGTGCATCAGCGTATCCGAACGCACGCCGCTGTACTCCTCCACAATTTTCAGCCGAGTGTCCTTCACCCGTTTGCGGATCAGCGCCGAATTGGTTTTCACCGAATCGGAAAAGCCTTCCTTGGAGCCCCGGAGCGCTTTCTCCCGCTCCGCCTCCGTCACCCCCATGTTGGGATAGCCCTTGCTGGCAATCTTGATGGCCTGGTCAAAACCATCCATGAAAAAAATGGCGTTTCCCGCCAGCATGGCCTTGAATGCCGTCTCCATGTCAGGAATCTCCGTCACGTCGGAAATCCCCAGCGAATTATACTCCAGAAACTCCTTCATCTGGGAAGGGGGAATTTCCCAGAAATGGTTGATCAGCTTGCCAATCACCGAATCCTCCAGCATCATATTGGAAACCGCCACCTCGATATAAACCACCAGGCAGTCCACCTTCTTCCCCTCGCCCAGACGCATGGGGCGGATGATGATGTCGTCACAGTTGTTCAGCCGCTGACGGACATACTCCTCATTGACGCGCAGATTGGCCGAAACAGGCGTTTCACAGGCATCCATGCATCATAACCTCCTTCCTGTGATGAATACAAAAAATATTTCTTTTATTATGAACCGTTTTTTTATTTTTATCCTTCTTTCCAAAAACTGAATGCAGACATCAAAAAAAGAAGGTCAACAACCTTCTCCTGATACAGAACGCCCTGCGTTTCTGACGCGAAATTGACGCGACAATGCCACATTTAGAACCTTTTACGCATAAAAAAACACCGTCCCCAGTGTCCTCAACCCACCAAAAACAGTGCTTTTAATGC
>CAOJVE010000037.1 GCA_948444865.1 uncultured Lachnospiraceae bacterium | reverse complement strand
ACAAACGGTTTTCAAGACCGCCTCGTTATGACCACTTCGATACCTCTCCAAATATTCCCTTTTTGTTTTGACGCATTTGATATTCTAGCATCATTTTTCGTCCATGTCAACCATAAAATCATATTTTTTTCAAATCTTTCTCCGCCGCCAAAAAGCTTTCCGCCACGGCCAGATCTTCCGGCGTGGTAATCTTAATGTTCCGATAATCCCCCAGCGCCATCTTCACTTTCGCAAGACTGCTCAACTCCACCGCCATGGCGTCGTCCGTAACCGTTTTTGCCTGCTTCTCGTCCAGCGCCCGGTACGCCTGACAGATCAGCGCATAGGAAAAACACTGGGGCGTCTGCACCAGCCATGTCCGCTCTCTTGGCGGCGTGTCGGCCACAAACCCATCCCCGTCCAGAAGCTTTACCGTATCTTTCACAGGCGCGCCCACCGCGCAGGCCTGATGCTCTGTGACGGCCTCCCTGGCCCTCTCCAGAATTTCCTCGGTGATGAAGGGCCTGGCTCCGTCGTGGATAAACACATAATCCGCGCCTTCGCACTGCCGCAGCCCTTCGCAAACGGAGTCCCGCCGCTCTTTGCCCCCTGAAACGATTTTCACAACCTTATCCATGCCGTAAAAATCCACGATTTCTTCCTGGCAAAACCGAATCCTGTCCGGAGAGGTCACCAGAATAATCTCATCTATGACCGCGCTTTTTTGAAAGCAGGCCATGGAATAGTAAAGAACCGGCCTTCCGCCTATTTCCAGAAACTGCTTCTGCACCTGCGTCCCCATGCGCCTGCCCTGTCCGGCCGCCACGATAATCCCTGTGATTTTCATAAAAATTTTCCTCTAAACGCTTTTTAACTTCAGGTTCGGAACGGCGTTCAAATCCCATCCGTGCCGCACGCCCTTCTTATATTCATAGTAAGCCGCCGCGCCGATCATCGCCGCGTTGTCCGTACAGTAGACGGGCGACGGATAGTAAAGCGCAAGCCCCCGCTCTTCGCACGCCTGACTCATAGCCCTGCGCAGCCCCTGGTTGGCCGCCACGCCACCGGCGAGCGCCACGCGGTCGATGTGAAATTCCTCCGCCGCCTGCATGGCATGTTCTGTCAGAACGGAAACTACCGAGCGCTGAAAAGAAGCCGCCAAATCCGCTTTCGGAATTTCCAGCCCCTGCATTTTTCGCTGATTAATGTAATTTAATACCGAAGACTTTACTCCGCTAAAGCTAAAATCATAGGGCGCTCCCTCGATTTTGGCCCGGGGAAATGAAATCGCCTGGGGATTCCCTTCGCCGGCCAGCTTGTCAATCTCCGGCCCGCCGGGGTATCGAAGGCCGATAGCCCTGGCCACCTTGTCGAAAGCCTCCCCCGCCGCGTCGTCCCTGGCGCTGCCGAGAATCCGAAATTCCCCGTAATCTTCCACAATCACCAGATTGGTGTGGCCGCCGGAAACAATCAGGCACAGAAATGGCGGTTCCAGCTCTGGATGCTCGATGTAGTTGGCCGACACATGGCCTTCGATATGATGCACGCCCACCAGCGGCAGTCCCCGTGCGTAACTGATGGCCTTCGCCTCCGCCACGCCCACCAGCAGCGCACCCACCAGGCCCGGCCCGTAGGTCACGCCCACCGCGTCTATGCCGTCCAGGGCAACGTCCGCTTCTTCCAGCGCCTGGTTGATGACCTGGTTGATTTTTTCCATATGGTTCCTGGACGCAATCTCCGGAACCACGCCCCCGTAAAGCCGGTGTATCTCAATCTGTGAGGAAATCACGTTGGACAATACCCGCCGTCCGTTTTCCACCACCGCCGCCGCCGTCTCGTCGCACGAAGTCTCGATCGCCAATATCCTGATTTTTTCACTCATGAGCTTCTGAACCTTTCTCGTCTTGAAATGCCAGCTCCACGCTTTTGCCGTCTTTTCCCGGAATCGTTTTCGGGAAAATCTTCTGAGCCGCCGGGATGTATTCCTCGGGCCGCACCAGCGATGGACTGTAGTGGGTCAGCCACATTTCTCCCACCTGCGCTTTCTTGGCCAGCGCGGCCGCTTCCTGAAACGTCATATGCTTGTACTCCCGGGCCTTCGCTTCCTTGTCCGGCTCGCCGTACATGCCTTCGCAGATAAATAAATCCGACCCGGCCGCGTTCTCCTCGATGGATTTGGTGGGACGGGTGTCTGTGGAATAGGTCACCTTAATGCCCTTTCGCGCCGGGCCCAGCACCATTTCCGGGACGAGAACGCCGTCTTCCGTCTCAATGGTCTCCCCCTTTTGCAGACGGTTCCAGAACTGCACGGGAATCTTTTGCTCCTGGGCGCGTTCCACGGAAAATTTCCCCCGGCGCCGGATCTCCAGCGTGTAGCCGTAACAGAGGACGTTGTGGTTCACCCGGAAAGCGGTGATGTGATACCCGTTGATTTCAAATTCCTGCTGCGCGCTTGTGATTTCCCGGTATTCGATGGGAAACGGCAGCTCCGGCGCAATCACCCGCAGCGCCGACACCACCCGCTCCAGCCCTTTCGGCCCGATCAGAACCAGCGGCTCGGTACGCTCCGCATTCCCCATGGTCAGCAAAAGCCCCGGCAGACCGCTGATGTGGTCGCCGTGGTAGTGGGTGAAGCAAATCACGTCAATGGGCTTGAAACTCCATCCCTTTTCCTTAATGGCCACCTGAGTGCCCTCCCCGCAGTCAATCAATAAGCTGCTCCCGTTGTAGCGCGTCATCAGCGCCGTCAACCACCGCCTCGGCAGCGGCATCATGCCGCCCGTGCCTAGTAAACAAACATCCAGCATGTCACAACCCTCTCATCTATCTCAAATCAATTCCACATTTTCTTCCGTCAATGCCGGCTCTTCAAAGCCGGCCATCCATTTATCATAACACTCTTCGCAAATGTCAAAACTGTGCCGCTCCCCGTCCTTCCGGGAAAAATACCCCCAGCTTTTTTCCACATGCAGCGCATCCTCCTGGGGAACCCCTTTGATGACAGGTATGCGTCTGCCGCATTTATTACAGACAATCGCCGTCAGCTCTGCCGTGTTTTTCCGATCGTAAATTCTCATTGGTATCCTCCCTGTATGCCACTGTGCGTTGAAAAGTTTTTGATTTCTCCCATATTATATGATATGGAATGCCAAAAACCTAGTGGAAACAGTTAGAACTTATGTCAACCCGTAACAGTTCAGCCTGCGGCTTCCCTGTTCCGTCAACTTCTGCACATGACGACCGCGTCCTCTTTCGGCTCCTCGTAATAGTCCTTTCGGACTCCCAGCCTCTGAAAGCCAAGCCCTTCGTACAGAGCGATGGCCGCCTGGTTGCTGACCCGCACCTCCAGGTACAGGGACGTAACCCCTTTCTCGCCGGCGATTTTAAACAATGCGTCCAGAAGCCTGCGGGCGATTCCCTGCCGCTGCCGGTCGGCGCGCACGCCCACGTTTACGATGTCCCCCTGGTCAAAAACCAGGATCGCGCCGCAGTACCCCAGAATCTCCCCGTCTTCCTCCGCCACCAAAAACACGCTGTCATTGCGCAGCAGAAAGCTGAAAAAACCATTGGCCGTCCAGGGCACGGAAAACAGCGCTTCCTCTATGGGCATCACCTGCTCCAGATCGTCGATCTCCATCTCCCGGATTCTCATGGCCTGCTCGCCTCCCTGGCCAGCCGCTCCCGTTCCGCCTGAGAAACCCGCAAATATTCCGGCTTGTGCTCGGCGGCCGTCTGGGTGCGGCCTTCCTTCAGATATTCCATGGCCAGCGCCGCCACCGCGCCCGCCCGCTGCCGGTTCACATGCGCCGGGGCAAAATACGCCGAAACCCGCAGGTCCTGCTCAAGCGCTTCCCGGTAAATGCAAACGCCGTCCCCGCAAAACATGACCGGCCGCCCCAGACCGTTTAGCTTTTCGGCCAGTTCGTGGATGTCCGCCGCCATCTGCTCCTCGACCGTCTGCATGCGCCCGCCTGCGAATGTATAAATCCCGGTGTATACTTGATTTCTCCGGGCGTCCATAATCGGGCATATCAATTCCGAAAACCCGTAGAGATTATAGGCCAGCGCCTGTGTGGTGGGCACGGCCACCAGCGGCTTGTCCAGGGCAAGCCCCAGTCCCTTGGCCGTGGCCGAACCGATCCGCAGACCGGTAAAAGAGCCGGGGCCGGACGCTACCGCGATGGCGTCAATGGTCTGCAAATCCAGCTGAATCATCTGCACTGCCGCGTCCAGCATGGGCAGCAGCGTCTGGGAATGGGTTTTCTTATAATTGACGGAATATTCCGCCAGCATGTCCCCGTCCTCGGCCACGGCCACAGAAGCCACCAGCCCCGAACTGTCTAAAGCCAGCACCTTCATACATCCCCCATCCCTTCATCAACGGTAATCAACCGAAAGTCAAAATTTTCCATAGCCAAATCCTTTTCTATTTTCACAACAATCGTCCCGGGCGGCAAGATCTCCGCAATCAGATCCGCCCACTCCACCAGACACACGCCTTCTCCGTAAAAACAATCCTCATAGCCGATCTCCTCCATCTCCTCCACGTCGGAAATCCGGTACGCGTCAAAATGATAAAAGGGCAGACGGCCGTCCTCGTAAACCTGGAGAATGGTAAACGTAGGGCTGGACACCGGTCCGCCCACGCCCAGCCCGGCGGCCATCCCCTGGGAAAAAACCGTCTTCCCCACGCCCAGATCGCCCAGCAGCGCGTACACCTGCCCGGGCCGCGCCGATCTTCCCAACGCCTCCCCCAGCATATATGTCTCCTGTGCGCTTTCGCTCTCAAACTTCATGGCTGTCCTGCTCCTTTATAATTGGCGTTCTTTACCTATAGAAGCATTTTATACCGGACAGACGGCCATGTCAACTTTTTGCTTGTAATAAACAAAGGGCTATACTATAATTTTCCTAAAGAATCTAAGAGAGGAACTAAAACCAACCATGGGACAAATGATAGAGATCAACACCGACCGCATGATCCAGCCAAAGACCGCGAGCAATCTGTTCACCAACCGGGCGCTGTTCGCCGAGATGCAGCATACAAACGCGGAAGTATCCATCATCGTCGTGGGCTTTAACCGACTGGAAAAGACCCGGCGGTGCGTACAAAGCATCCTGGAATACACCAGCGGCATTGACTATGAGCTGATTCTGGTAGACAGCGGCTCCCAGGACGGGACGCTTGCATATTACGATTCCGTGCAATGCCCCAAGAAAAAAGTCATCCACATCACGAAAAACCTGGGCGCGGCGTTCGCCTACTCCACGTTGAACCTAAACGACCTGGGACGCTTCATCTGCATTGTGCAAAACGACCTGATCGTCACGCCCCGCTGGATGGACAATCTCCTAAAATGCATGAAATCCGACATGCGCATCGGCATGGTGAACCCGGTGACTTCCAACGTGTCCAACTGGCAGTGCGTGGAACTTCCGTACCAGTCCTACGAGGAAATGCAGGAGAAAGCCGGGGCGTATAACAAGCTGGACCCCCGAAAGTGGCAGGACCGGCAGCGGCTGGTCACGCTGGGGACGCTGTACCGGAAGGAAGTTTTCCTGGCGGCGGGCTGGCCCATCGGGGATATGGGATTTTTCCATGACTTTTTCGACGACGACGTGAGCTTTGCCATCCGCCGTCTGGGCTACCGGCTGGTGCTGGCCGGCGACACCTGGGTCTGCCACGACCATGATTTCCGCAGCGGCGAGGAAAAAGACCTGGAAGAATACAACCGCTCCCTGCAAAACGGACGGGTGAATTTCTACGACAAGTATTACGGCGTGGACGCATGGGACGACGTGAACAACACTTATACGCCCTACTTAAAGCTGATTCCCGTTCCCGAGACAGACCGGCGCGTGCGGGTTCTGGGCATCGACGTAAAATGCGGCACGCCCCTTTTGGATGTGAAAAATCATCTGCGAAAGGCGAATATCTTTCACACGGAGCTTTCCGCCTTCACCCAGGACCCCAAATACTGGCTGGATTTAAAAACCATCTGCGAAGGGGACGTTGTATGCGACCGGGAAGAATTTCTGGCGGACGCATTCCCGGCGGACGCCTTTGACTACGTAATCGCCGATTTTCCGTTCAACTGCTGCCGCCATCCGCAGAAAACCTTAGAAGCCCTTTTTTCCTTCTGCAAAAAGGACGGCTTCGTCATCACCAAATTTAAAAATTCCCTTCCGTTCCGGGAAAACAGCCATCTGGCAGAGCAGCAGAACGCCTACGGATGGGAATTTTTTTACCAGATCTTCTACCTGGCCTCCCACGAAACCGCCCTGCAGTCCATGGCGCAGCTGGGAACGGTGAAAAGCATCCTGGGGCTGGCGTCCTGTGCACTGGACGAAAACCAACGCCGGATTTTGGAAAATCTCATCCCCGCGGCGATGTCCCCGGAGCTGAAAGAGGAGATCATCAACCGCATATCCTGCGAAGAATACCTGGTGATCGTGCAGAAATAAACGGCTTGCAGTTTTGCCTCTTTCATATTATAATAGAAGCGTTTGTGAAACATCCTTTTCAATAACTAGAGTTTGGTCAAAATAGACAAATAAGGAGCGAATTCAAAACAGTTTTGAGCTCCGTTTTGTCCATTTTGACCAAACTCGTGAATATTGCATTTAACAGAAAGGAATCTGTACTTATGGCCAATCCAATCGTAACGATTACCATGGAAAACGGCGATGCAATGAAGGTTGAATTATATCCGGACATCGCCCCGAACACTGTAAATAACTTTATCAGCCTCGTGAAAAAAGGCTTCTACGACGGCCTGACTTTCCACCGGATCATTCCCGGCTTTATGATTCAGGGCGGCTGCCCCAATGGCGACGGCATGGGCGGCCCAGGCTACGCCATCCGGGGTGAATTTCTCCAGAACGGCTTCCCCAACAGCTTAAAGCACGAACCGGGCGTAATTTCCATGGCCCGCGCCATGCACCCCAACAGCGGCGGTTCTCAGTTCTTCCTGATGCACGAGACTTCTCCGCACCTGGACGGCGCCTACGCCGCTTTCGGAAAAGTCACCGAAGGCCTGGAGATCATCGACAAAATCGCCCAGACTCCCACGACTTTCGGGGACAAGCCTGTGGAGCCGCAGGTGATCCAGTCCATGACCGTTGACACCCAGGGAGAAGAGTATCCCGAACCCGAAAAACTCTGATAAGCTTTCAAGTATAGAAAGGCAGGAGCATGTATTGTCTCCTGCCTTTCCTGTATTTGGGTCTTTTCAATCTTCCGTAAACTCAAATAACTCCTCTACAGTTGTATGGAATGTCTTTGCAATATCCATCGCCAGCTTCAAAGACGGATTATAGCGGCCATTCTCCAAATGCACGATCGTCTCACGCCTCACTTTCACCAGCTCTGCCAGTTCGTTCTGCTTTAGCCCTGCTTTTTCCCTGTATTCCTTTACCTTTGTTTTGAGCGCCACGTCAGACCCCTTTGCGGTCCATCACGCAAAATATAATAAACCGCAAAATCGTTAATGCAAATATCATTCCCACAAGCGCATAACCAGCCATTGTTCCATTTATGAACGTAACGCCGCACGCAAAAGCGATCACGATCGTGACGGCCATCATGATTCTCAGGCTGACCGCGTCCGTCCTGTGTAAATTCCGAATTGCCATTTCGTCTTTTTCTTCTTTGCTGTATCTGTGAATACGGCTTGCCTGCATTGCAAAAAACACGATAGTAAATACAAAGACCACATTCTGGATTGTCGTATAGTAATCATGCCAGTCCCGTCTTGCCCACATCCAGTAATAGCAGGCAATAAGCGCGGCGTAAATGATTTTTGTCCCTACCATTTCCCTTAAAGTCACTTTTGATTTCATATTCCATCCTCCGTGTGATATATTTTTCACTTCTTAGTTATAAATATATCACTTCAACAGCCGACTGTCAATACAAAAGGTGAATTATTTCTCACTTCCCGTCAGCGCCCTGAAATCAAAAAAATTACAGACGCGCTCAACTCCCGCTCGCATCTGTAATTTCCGCAATTCAGATCCTTTATTCAAATAATTTTATCGCCCCGTCCACCTCGGCGAAACACGTTTCCCTAATTTTTTCCAGCTGCGCCTTCCCGCCTGTAGCCTCCGTCACTTTCTGGAGAAACGCATTCGCCTCCCCGTCGGGCAGCAGAATCTCCAGCTTCACATCTTCCGCGTAGTCCGACTGCAGAATGAACAGGCCCTGCTCTCCCGCCAGGTATTGCACTTTTCCCAGGCCCTGATAGTCCACCTGTATCCGGTAAATGGCGCCGGCCCGCTTCTCGATGACCGCCGCCTGCTTCAGTCCCTCCCGGACAGCGGCGGAATAGGCCCGCACCAGCCCGCCGGTCCCCAAAAGCGTTCCGCCAAAATACCGGGTGACCACCGCAACCGTATCGTAGAGATCGTTTCCCAGCAGCACATCCAGCATGGGCCGCCCCGCCGTGCCGGAAGGCTCCCCGTCGTCGCTGCACCTGGAAATCTCCCTGTGAGGGCCGATCACATACGCATGGCAGTTATGGCGGGCATCCCAATACTGCTTCTTGATCTTGCCTATAAACTCCATGGCCTCTTCCTCGCTGGACGCGGGCTGCACATGGGCGATAAACCGGGATTTCTTCTCCACGATCTCCCCCTGGCCGCCCTGGTATATGGTTCTGTGTCTGGGTTTTCCGGTCTGCTTCTCTGGCATCTTTGCCGCCTCCTCTATATTCCGCGCTTCGGCCGCCAGCCGAATCATTTACCGTAATTTTACCATAATGCGCCTGAACGGACAAGTCAGACCGCGCCTTTGATCGTGCAACTTTATTTTCAAGTTTGAAATATGTCTGCGCCCCATTCCATATAACCGCAAACCAGCGCCGGCTAATTCTTTCCTAACACAAAACTTTCATAAAAAACCGGCTGCGTAAAACTTACACTGTTCGCCGCTCTTTCATGGGTTTTATAATTTTGCTCTTTGCCTTTAACAATAGGAACGCCGCCGCCAAAAAAGCCACAAACTCTGCAATGGGGAAGGACCACCATATAGCGAAATCCGCATTTTCAAATCTTGCAAAAAAACTGGCCAGCGGAAGCACAACCACGCACAGCCGCAGCAGAGAAACCAGCAGCGAATCCATGCCGCAGCCCAACGCCTGAAACACGCCCTGCAGGGCAATGTTGCCGCCCGCGAACAGAAATCCCACCGAGATGATTTTCGCTGCCAGAACGCACAGCCTTTTTGTCTCTTCCGACATGGCGAACATTCCCACCAGCGGGTCCGCAAACGCCTCCAGCCCAATGATGCCGACCAGCATAATCGCTTCTACGTACAGAACGCCATAAAAAACGCCCTGCTTCACCCGCTTTTGGTCGCCCATTCCATAATTATAGGACACAAGGGGCGTGATCGCGTCCCGAAGCCCAAAGCCGGCAAAAAAAATAAACTGCTGTATTTTATAAAAAACGCCGTAGGCGGTCACCGCCGCCTGGGATACCGTGCCGAAAATCAGGTTGACCCCATAAGTCATGAACGACATAAGCGCCTGCATAAGAATCGCCGGAAGGCCCACGGAATAAATTTCCCGCACAACGCTTTTTTCCAGCCGCAGGTATTTTACGCCCGTCTTCACCTCTGTGTTTTTCCTGTAATGGAAATACGCCGCCAGAGCCATGGAGGCTGCCTGCCCCAATACAGTCGCGTACGCCGCGCCCCGAATTCCCATCTGCGGCAGGCCAAAGTATCCGAAAATCAGAATCGGATCCAGCGCAATATTCGTGACGGCGCCCGCAACCTGAGCGATTGTGGAATACATGGTTTTTCCTGTGGCCTGCAGCAATTTTTCATAAATGGAAAACATGACAATGCCAAAGGAAGCGACGGAACAAATCAAAAGATAGTCGCTGCCCATCTCAAAAACCACCGCGTCTTTGGTCTGACTTCCAATGTAAGCCTTTACGCCGAAGATGCCGAACAACAAAAACGCCCCGTAAATGATCAGCACCAAAGACACGCCATTTCCTGCGGTTTTAGCGGCTTTTTCCTCATCCCGCCGCCCCAGACTTTTCGCAAGCAGCGCGTTTACGCCCACGCCGGTTCCGATGCCGAGCGCCACAATCAGCATCTGCACAGGAAACGCCAGCGTCAGCGCATTCACCGCCCGCTCCCCCATGCCCGTCACACCGCCCGCGTCCGGAATCCTCGCCACAAACATGCTGTCCACAATGTTGTAGCACGCCTGCAAAACCATGGACAAAATCATGGGTATTCCCATGCGCAGCATGACCTTCGAAATTTCATCCGTTCCCATTTTGTTTGTTGTTTGTTTACTCAATTTTCCCTCCATTTTTCTCAGACAGTCTCTCGGAAATTCCGAGCAGCTGTCTTTGGAGCCTTTTTCGGAAAGCTGCCATAACCTTATTTTATCGAAAGGATTCGAGCGTCAAAAGGTTTTTCATTGCAGTGCAAATGACGCTTGAATCCAAAAAAAGCGCAAACCCATCTGGATTTACGCTTTTCGCCACTCGATTTTATCATTATATGCAGATTTTTTTATTTTGTCAAATGCGCATGCAAAAATTTTTTCGCCCTGCGGGCGCCCCGCAGACCTTTTGCCACGAATTTCCCCACATAAGGCCCGAAAATCCGGTTGATTTTCTGTGCCTGCCTTATCTGGCTTTTCTCCTTGGGCGTGTGCCAGGACGCGTGGTACCAGTGGATGCTGTAGGTATTCTCGGTAATCCGCAGCCGGCCGTCCACATAGCGAAGCGGCGCGAAATACTCCGACGGAAACACTTCCATACCCGCCACCGTCTGCCTTCTTCCATCGGTCTTTAAGCCGTAAGCCATCAGCGCCTGCGTGGCGTAAACCGGCGAAGGGACCAGGTTTAGAGAGCCGTCTTCTTTATAAAAAGAAAGCCCCTCGTACTGATCCCGCATCTGCCGGATCACCGGATTTTTTCTTTCGGCGCCAAACCCCAGGCCCAGCGCCACATGTTTCCGGCTCTCGAACCCCGCGAAAGCCTCGTATTTCAGCAGCGGGTCCAGGCTCCGCATAAGCTGCACATCTGTGTCCAAGTAAATGCCGCCCTCCCGGTAAACGATATCCAGCCGGGCGTAATCCGGCACGAATCCCCACATTTTGGCCGCATATGCCTGCCGCATATACGCGCATTTTGAAAAATCATAATTCGATTCATTCCACTCTATGATTTCGTAATCCGGGCAGAACCTTCTCCAGCTTTCGATGCACGCCCTGTCCTTTTTTGGCAGGGGATTTCCACCCACCCAGCAATAATGAATTTTTTTCGGAATCATACGCTTCCCTCAATATCTGATTATTTTTTTGATCACTTGACTCAATGCCCCATACCGGCCCGGCGCCGCCAGGAAAAGGAGCGCCTTTCCAACGCTTCGCACGTCTCTTGCGTTGCGCAGAATGAATTTTTTGTCCGCAGTCGTCATCCCCTCTTTTGGGGACATCCGGCAGGCCTCGATCATTTGCCTGGACAGATAGCCCAGCAGAATCCTGCGTGGGCGGTTCGCCAAATCCAACCGCCGGTAATAAAGCTCCAGCCGCCGGTAAATGCGTTTCGCATGCCTGGCGTTTTCCGACTTATCGGGGTGGTGGGTGATGGAACTCTCCCGCCAGACATAATTATATAGACATTTATCCGCATATCGCACCGTCTCCGCCAGAAAATACAGCCTGGGCGTCCACAGCTCGTCCTCGTGGAGCAGCCCTTTTGCAAAAAAATGCCGCCGCCGCAAAAGCAATTCGCTTCGGACCGCTTTGGACCAGGCGGACACGTTCACGCTCCTCGCTTTAATGTTATCCAAAAAATAATCCTGGCCATTTTTTATGACGCCGGCTTCAATGGGGCGAAAATTTATTTTTCGGATCCTTTCGCCGTCCTTTACGACCCATCCGTTAAATTCCAGCACATCCACCGGGCTTTTGGCCAGCTCCCGGTCGATGGCCAAAAGCGCGTCCGCCTCCAGAAAATCATCTCCGTCCACAAAAACGACGTACGCCGATGAAATTTTCCCCATCCCAAAATTCCTGGCGTCGGAAAGTCCGCCGTTTTCCTTCCGGTAATATTCAAAACGGAAATCCCTCTTCGCATAGTCTTTGGCAATCCGGGAACTGCCGTCGGTAGAGCCGTCATCTACCAAAATGGCGCGGAAGTCCCCATGGGTCTGCCGCCGGATGCTGTCTAAGCAGGCATCCAGCTCATTTTGGATGTTGTAGATAGGTATAATCAGATCGTATTTCATGGCATCTCCTCCGGGAAACGGGATTTACTTAACTATACCACAAAATTCGCCTCCGGCGGAAAATTCTTTTTTCTTGTGCGTCATTTTCTGCCATGTTATAATGATTTGGTAATATTTTGGAAGAAGTGCTTTAAGGAGAAAAAACATGTCTATAGAAAAAGTTCGAGCATATTTCAAAGAACAGAATATGGAGGACCGCATCCAGGAATTTGACGTGTCCAGCGCAACCGTGGAGCTGGCCGCCGCCGCGCTTCGCTGCGAACCCCAGCGGATCGCCAAAACCCTTTCCTTTCTGGTAAATGGAAAAGCGATTTTGATCGTGGCCGCCGGGGACGCGCGCATTGACAACCCCAAATACAAAGCCCAGTTCGGCGCCAAAGCAAAAATGCTCTCGCCTTCCGACGCGGAAACGCTGGTCGGCCATGCGGTGGGCGGCGTGTGTCCGTTCGCCGTAAAGGAAGACGTGGACGTATACCTGGATGTGTCCCTAAAACGGTTTGAAACGGTTTTCCCGGCCTGCGGCAGCTCCAACAGCGCCATCGAGCTTACCATTCCCGAGCTGGAAGAACACTCTAGGCATTGTGGGTGGGTGGATGTCTGCAAGGGCTACTGCGCTAGCGAATCGTAATCTGGCAGGCTTCCATGGCCTTTAGCGCCCGCGCATGGCTTTCGGGCGTTACGCCCGCGCAGCACGCGCTGTCCACGCTGATTTCCGTTTCCGGCAGAAACGCCTTTAAGATCATGGCGTTGGCGATGACACAGATGTCTGTGCACAGCCCGATCAGCTCGATCGAGTCAATTTTCTCTTCCCGGTCCCACTGCGCCATCCGCCGCCCCAGTTCCACGCTGCCGAAAGTCACCTTATCCACCGGCTGCTCCGTGCAGTACGGGCACAGCGACTCATGGATCTGCCAGCCCTCGGTTTCCCGAATGCAGTGCTTTACAGGAAGCTTTTTGCCTTCCTGCGTCTCCAGATAATTCTCCCCGTGGGTGTCCCTGGTAAACAAAACCTTTCCGTCAAACCCTTTTACCTTTTCCACGGCCCGAGGCAGCATTTCCTGGGCCTCTTTGGTCCCCAGCGCCCCGTCTATGAAATCGTTCTGCATGTCCACTGCCACTAATATTTTCATCGCATTTTACCCCCGTACATCGTCTGAAAAAGTTTCTTTCCGGTTTCCGTGACAAATATTTTTTCGTAGGCGGAGCGAAACGCCGCCGGGTCGTCGATTCCGTCCTCGTACAGATTGACCAGGAAGTCCGCCTCCACCAAAATCCGGTAGTCCTCTCCTGAAATCCCTTTGTATGTGTGATGATGTCCCACCAGATAGCAGACCCGCTCTGTGATTTCCCTGTCAAAACCCAGCCGGGACAGCATCTTTTCCGCTTCCGGCGGGCCTTCCTTTTCCTGCAGCTTCCCGCCGCACTGGCCGTATTTTTCCTCCGCAGGCTTAATGCCGATGTCGTGGACCAGAGCCGCCGCCTCCAATGTAAACCGCGCGCCGGCGTCCAGATTTTCTTCCAGAGCTATGAGCCGCGACAGCGCGTGCACTTTTAATAAATGCTGGATGCGGCGGGGATCGCCCTCATAATACCGTATCATTTCCATGGCCAGCCTGGAAATTTTGTCTTCTTTTTTTTCCACTTCGCACCCCTTTTCTCACGATGGCCGCCAGTTTTTGTAACTGTGGCGCTCCTGCACGGTGGGCAGGACATAGACGTGGGCCTTTTCTTTGCCCTCCAGGATGCGCAGCCCGCCAAGCGCCAGAGCTTCCATCTCGTTCTCCCCAGGCATGACCGCGACCGGCGCTATGAATCCCACGTATTCTTCCACCCGGCGGGTGAGCGCCCGGGAATGGGCCACGCCGCCGGTGAGGATGATCGCGTCGCACTTGCCTTTTAAAGCCACGGACAAAAGCCCTATGCCCTTGGCGATCTGGTAGGCCTGCGCCTGGAAAATCAAATCGGCATGTTCGTCGCCGTCGGCGATTCGCCGCTCGATCTCCCGACAGTCGCTGGTTCCCAGGTGGGCGTACATACCGCCTTTTCCCCGGACCAGCCGCTTCATGTCGTTTCTGGTATAATCGCCGGAATAGCACAGGCGGATCAGCTCCAGGGACGGCACGCTGCCGGATCTCTCCGGCGAAAACTGCCCGTCGTCGTCCCCCAGAGAGTCCACGATCTGCCCCTGGCGGTGCACGCTGGCCGAAACGCCGCCGCCCAGATGCGCCACGATAAAATTCTGTTTCTCGTAGTCCAGTCCCCGCTCCTGGCAGTAGCGCAGCGCCATGGCCCGGCTGTTGAGCACGTGACAGAAGCTCTGGCGGGTAATCTTGGGAATGCCCGTAATCTTCGCCACGGGCGTAAGCTCGCTGGAGGTCACCGCGTCGTAGATGTACGCCGGCGCCTGGGCCATGTCCCCGATGAGCTTGGCCAGCATGCCGCCCAGGTTGGACGCATGGGGCGAACTGATTTTGTCGTTTTCCAGCGCGTAGAAAAGCGCGTCGTTGACCAGGTAGCCGCCGGTCTTAAGGCCGGGAACCAGGCCGCCTCTTCCCATGATCGCGTCCAGCTTTCGGACATCGACTCTGTGGCGTTTCAGGAAATCCTGCACGACTTCCATGCGAAAGGGAATCTGGTCGGGAATCCCTTCAAAAGCCGCTAGATCTTCCTGGGCATGCTCTATATTTTCCTGCGCGACTTTTTCCCGGCCCCGGTAAATGGCCACCTTCGTGCTGGTGGAGCCGGGATTGATAATCAACTGTGTGTATGCCATGTTTTTTTCTCTATTGATATTCTTTCATCAGTTCCCGGAAAGCGGGCAGAGAATTCACGATGGTTTCGTAGGATACGCAGTAGGCCAGGCGCACATAGCCGGGGCAGGCAAAGGAGCTGCCCGGCACCATCAGGATATTGTATTTTTTTCCGGCCTGGCAAAATTCTTTCTCGTCCGCCACCGGCGATTTCACAAACAGGTAGAAAGCGCCCTGGGGCTTGATGCACTCCAGCCCGCACTCTTTTAAGCCTTCGTAAAGCGTCGTGCGGTTCCGGTCGTAGTAGGCTAAATCCACTTGCGCGTCCACGCAGCGTCCGATGACTTTCTGAATCAGCGACGGCGCGTTGACGGAGCCGCCTATGCGGTTGGCGATGGAGGCCGCCGTGATCATTTCCTCGCTGCCGTCCGCTTCGTCGGGAATTGCCAGATAGCCGATGCGCTCGCCGGGCAGGGACAGGGATTTGCTGTAGGAATAGCCCACCACCGTGTTGGCATAATATTTGGTCAGATAGGGGACCTTTACGCCGTCGTAGGCCAGCTCCCGGTAGGGCTCGTCGGAAATCAGGTAAATCACGCTGTTAAATTCTTTCTGCTTGGCCTCCAGTATGGCCGCCAGCTTCTGAATCGTCTCCTCCGAGTAAACCACGCCGGTGGGATTGTGGGGCGTATTCACGATGACCGCTCGGGTCTTTGCCGTGATCTTCTGTTCAAATTCCTGCAGATTGGGCTGGAACGTGGCCGTGTCCGGCGCAATCTCCACCAATTTTCCGTCGTAATTGCGCACGTAAGAGCCATACTCCAGGAAATACGGCGCGAAGACAATGACCTCTTCGCCCGGATTCACCACGGTCTTCAAAATCACGTTCAGGCCGCTGGCCGCCCCCACGGTCATAATCAGGTTCTTGGCCTGGAAACTGGTTCCGAAACGGCGGTTTAGAGACTCGGCAATGGTCTGGCGCACATCCTCGAAGCCGGCGTTGCTCATATAACCGTGGAGAACTACCGGGTCTTCCTGATTTACCAGATCGATGATGGCCTCTTTCACCGCCTCCGGCGCCGGGACGTTGGGATTTCCCAGGCTGAAGTCAAACACCTTGTCCGCGCCGTATTTTGCCCGAAGCTTGTTTCCCTCTTCAAACATGGCGCGAATGGCTGAATTATTCTGAACCAGCGGTTTCATTTTTTGCGAAATCATATTCTTTTTCCTCCTATGAAGCAGGCGCCTCTTCCGCCACGATCTCCCAGCCGATTCCGTACTTGTCGAAAATCTCCGCGTGAAACGTGCTGTAAAAAGTTTCCGTGGGCGGCAAAACGATGCGCGAGCTCTCCTGAAACTGTTCAAATATTTTCTGTGCGTCCTCTCTCGTGGGCACAGTGGCGGTCAGCTTGATTTTATTTCCGCCGCTTATTGGCTCCGTCTCGTCGGCAAACCAGACGACGGTCCCGCAGATTTCCATCTCCGCGTGCACGATCCACTGGGCCAGATCCGGCGGCGCGTCCGTCAGCCCGTCGGGCACATAATCGCCGTAGGGCTGCGCCATTTTCACCTGCGCGTCAAAAACCTTTCCGTAAAATTCCAACGCCTCTTTACACTGGCCGCAAAAAGCAATATAAGGCATAATCATTGGTCAATCCCCCTTTACGCGTTGGCGTTTTCCGCCGAATATAAACCATGCGATCAATCCCAGGAACACAAATGCCGCCAGCATCCATGGAATCAGGTACTTCATCCCCTGACCAGAAAACATATCCCAGTAACCTTTCACATAAATGACCAGCACGATTGCCGGCAGCGCATAAGTCATGTAGCCTCTCATAATCACCGGGAACTTCATGCCCTCGCCCGCGTTGGCTTCCCGGACGAAATTTTCCCAGCCCCAGCCGTAGCGGGTGGTGCAGAACATCAGATACACCAGGGAGCCGATGGGCAGCAGATTGTTGGACACGAGAAAATCTTCCAGATCCATGATTCCGCTTCCCGGCCCCAGCGGCTGAATGCCGGACAGCAGGTTAAATCCCAGCGCGCAGGGCATGGACAGAACGATCAGCAACAAAATGTTGACCAGCACCGCTTTTTTTCGCTCCCAGTTCCAGAGGTCGATGGCGAAGGAAATAATATTTTCAAACACCGCAACCACCGTGGACAACGCCGCGAAGGACAAAAACAAAAAGAACAGCGTTCCCCAGACGCGGCCTCCCGCCATTTGGTTGAAAATATTGGGCAGCGTGATAAAGATTAAGGACGGGCCCGCGCCCGGCTCGATATGGTAGGCGAAACAGGCGGGAATGATAATCAGCCCGGCCATCAGCGCCACAAGCGTGTCCAAAAGGGCGATGCTCACCGCCTCCCCGGAAAGAGAGCGGTCTTTGTTCAGATAGCTTCCGAAAATCGCCAGCGCTCCTATGCCGATGCTCAGCGTGAAAAACGCCTGGGACATGGCGCCGAACACCACATTGCCCAGCCCCTGCTCCATCATCCGGCCAAAATCCGGGATCAGATAAAACTTCACGCCTTCCCCCGCGCCCGGCAAAAACAAAGAGTGGACCGCCAGCGCCACAATCAGCGCCAGCAGACAGATCATCATGGCTTTCGTGATTTTCTCCACTCCTTTTTGCACGCCCAAGGAACAGATGCCAAAAGAAATCAGCACCGCCAGGACCATCCAGAACATGAGAATGCCCGGCGATCCGGTCATATCCGAGAACTTCTCAGCCACCGCCTCCGTAGTCAGCGTCTGCCCGGTAAACTCGCCGCTTAGGCTGCGGTAACAATAGTAGAGCATCCACCCGGCCACCACCGTGTAAAACATCATCAGCAGGTAATTCCCCGCGATTCCCAAATAATTGTAATTGTGCCAGGCGCTTCCCTTTGGCTCCAGTTTTTTAAAGGACGCGGCACAGCTTTTCTGGCTGGCGCGGCCCACCGAAAACTCGCAGACCATGATGGGAAATCCCAGGATCACCAAAAATATTAGATAAATCAAAATGAACGCGGCGCCCCCGTACTTGCCGCACATGTAGGGAAATTTCCATACATTCCCCAGGCCTACGGCGCATCCGGCGGACACCAGAATAAAGCCCAGCCTGGACCCAAATTTCTCCCGTTCCTGCAAATCGCACACCCCCTCCTCTATCTGTAAAAAACAGGTTTTTCATCTAAGCGACTGCGCCCATGCCCATCTGGATGGCTTTTTTATTCAGTTCCAGGAATTTCGGCTTGATGTTGCCCTCCAAAATAGCGTCCCAACAAATGCTCTCCAGACCCATGGCGTGGATGATGGTTCCCAGCAATACCATGTTGGCCGCCTTCTCATTTCCCAGCTTTTGGGCCATGCCGGTGGCGTCCACCACTTTCACATTTTCTGCGTGTTTGCGGATCTCCTCCAGCACGTCCGAAGGATATTCCTCTTCCCCGATCACCACCGACTGAGAAGGAATCTCCAGGTTGTTGACCACCAGCGTGCCGCCTTCTTTCAGATAGTCCAGGTTCCGCAGCGCTTCCATTTTTTCAAACGCCACAACGATGTCCGCCGCGCCTTTGTCGATCACCGGGGAATGCACTTTTTCACCGTAGCGCACCTGGGAGGACACGCTGCCGCCCCTCTGGGACATGCCGTGAATCTCGCTCATTTTCACATCGTGGCCGGCTTCCATCAGCCCGGTCGTCAATATTTTGCTGGCCAGGATGGTCCCCTGACCGCCCACGCCAACCAATAAAATACTCTTTGTCATGAATTACTCCTCCTGCTTCTTACTCCTTAACGATGGCGTCGTGTTTACAGATCTGCATGCACACGTCGCAGCCCACGCACTGGGCTTCATGAATGACGGCTTTCTTTTCTTTCACGTCAAAAGACATGGCCGGACAGCCGGCTTTCATGCAGAGCTTACAGCCCACGCATTTGTCCGCCAGCACTTTGTTCCTGGTCACAAACAGATCCGCGAATTCCTCCTGGTCCGCCTGGGAAAATTTCTTCAGGGCGCAGGGCCAGCGGGTGATGATCACAGAGGGCTCGTCCAGCGCCAGCAGTTCGTCCAGCGCGTCGTCCACTTCCTTCAGATGGTTCGGGTTAATCACGCGCACGTGGCGGATGCCGATGGCGCGTACCAGATCTTCGATCTTGATCAGCGTGGTGGGCTCCCCCTTGGCGGTGAATCCGGTGCCCGGGTTGTCCTGGTGGCCGGTCATGCCGGTAATGCGGTTATCCAATATAATATTGACGGTATTGCTCTTGTTATACACCGTGTTGATCAGAGAATTAATGCCGGTGTGGAAAAATGTGGAATCCCCCAGCACGGCCACCACCCGTTTCCCGGAGCCGGTCTGGTTGAATGCCTTCTGGGCGCCGTGCCCGATGGAGAAGCTG
>CAOJVE010000036.1 GCA_948444865.1 uncultured Lachnospiraceae bacterium | reverse complement strand
GGCTGAGCTGGTAATTGGCCACGCCGATGTCCATCGCCAGCGCGTCGATAGAACCCGCGTCCAGTTCCATGAATGCGGTGTTGTAATCCGCAAACTGATTTAAGGATGCAAATGAAGCCGCCAGATCCAGATTTTCCTGGCTTTCTTCATCTTCCAGAGCCGCCAGCGCGGAAGAATCCGCCTGCACGCCTACGATTTTGCCGGCCAGATCCGCTTTGGTCGCAATGCCGGAATCCTTGGCTACCACGAATACCTGGCTGTTGTCCACGTAAGGCACAGACCATGTATAGGCGTCTTCCCTGCCGTTCATTGTGAAGCCGTTCCAGATGCAGTCGATGGAGCCAGAAGACAGTTCCATATCCTTGGTGTCCCAGTTGATGGGCTGTTTCACCAGCTCCCATCCCTGACGCTTGCACACTTCCGCCGCCAGATCCAGGTCAAATCCCACGTACTCACCGTTCTCGTCCATAAATCCATAGGGTGGGAACTCCGCGTCAAATCCCACGGTCAGGGTTGTCCGCTCTGCGTCCGCCTTGTCGTCCTTGGCCGCCTCGGTCGCCTTGGCCGCTTCTTCGGTTTCCTCGGCCGCCTCGGTCGTTTCCGCCGCAACGGTAGCGTCCTTCGCCGTGTCCTCCTGTGCCTTGTCCTGGCCGCCGCATGCCGTCAGTCCAAATACCATCATAGCCGCTGTAAACAGCGCCAATCCCTTTCTCATGATCCTTCTCCCTTCGCTTTATCTATTTATTACGCTAAAACCAAGCTGTAAAAATATCCTACCACGGACCCTTATGGTTTGTCAATCCTTGCGGTGAAAACAATCTCGTTTTTCACAAGTTTTACCTGCACTTCGTC
Organism: uncultured Lachnospiraceae bacterium; assembly: GCA_948444865.1. Classification (GTDB taxonomy): domain Bacteria; phylum Bacillota; class Clostridia; order Lachnospirales; family Lachnospiraceae; genus MGBC164599. Next base: position 18,725 of record CAOJVE010000036.1, on the reverse strand, counting down.
CCCGGCGCTGATTTTCTTTTCGAGGATCTCGTTGGCCAGCGCGTCTTCGATCTTGGTCTGGATGGCGCGGCGCAGCGGCCTGGCGCCGAATTTGGCGTCGTAGCCTTCCTGGGCGATGTAATCCTTCACCGATGTGGCGACTTTTAAGTTGATGGACATCTGCTCCCGGCAGCGTCTTACCAGATTTTTCAGAAGCAGCGTGACGATCTTGCGGATGTGTTCTTTATTTAACGCATGGAACACAATGATCTCGTCGATGCGGTTGATGAACTCCGGCTTGAAGATCCGCTTCACCTCGTCCATGACCCCGGACTTCATCCGCTCGTAATCCTGCCCTTCGTCTTCATCCGAGATAAAGCCCAGCTTTTTCGGCTCGATGATGGACTGGGCGCCCGCGTTGGAAGTCATGATAATGATGGTTTCCTTGAAATCCACTTTGCGGCCCTGGGCGTCGGTGATATGGCCGTCGTCCAATACCTGCAAAAGAATATTAAACACGTCCGGGTGCGCTTTTTCGATCTCGTCGAACAAAATCACGCTGTAAGGATTCCGGCGCACTTTCTCGCTGAGCTGTCCGCCCTCGTCGTAGCCCACGTATCCGGGCGGGGAGCCGATCATCTTGGAGACGCTGTGTTTTTCCATATATTCGGACATATCCACCCGGATGATGGCCTGTTCCGAGCCGAAAACCGCTTCCGCCAGAGCCTTTGAAAGCTCGGTCTTTCCCACGCCCGTGGGGCCGAGGAACAAAAAGGAACCGATGGGACGGCCCGGGTCTTTTAAGCCCACCCGGCCTCTTTTCACCGCCTGGGCCACGGCGCGGACGGCTTCCTCCTGGCCGATGACCCGCTTGTGCAGCTCCCGCTCCAGCTTGGCCAGCCGCTTGGATTCCCCTTCCGCCAGACGCTTCACCGGAATCTTGGTCCAGTCGGACACGATGTCTGCGATGGCGTTTTCATCCACGACCAGATCGCCGCCTTTGTTCTTTTTATTGTATTTCTGCCGCTCTTTTTCCGCCCGTTTCTGCGACTCTTCCTGTTCCTTTTGGAGTTCCCGCGCCTTCTTGAAATCGCCGTCCTTCACGGCCTGTTCTTTTTCCAAATACAGCTTCTGCACCCGCTCTTCCGTGTCCAGCGCCGCCTGGGGCGCCTGGAAAACGGAAAGCTGCACTTTGGAGGCCGCCTCGTCGATGAGATCCAGCGCCTTGTCCGGCAGGAAGCGGTCGTTGATGTAGCGCACGGACATCTTCACCGCCGCCTCGATGGCCTCGTCGGAAATGGTCACGCCGTGGTGCTTTTCGTAGTAGGGCCTAAGTCCCCGCAGAATCTCCATGGTGGCTTTCTCGTCCGGCTCGTCTACCATCACCGGCTGGAACCGACGCTCCAGCGCCGCGTCTTTCTCGATGTACTTGCGGTATTCTTCGATGGTGGTGGCGCCGATCAGCTGAATCTCCCCTCTGGACAGGGACGGCTTTAAAATGTTGGAGGCGTCCAGGGAGCCTTCCGCGCCGCCGGCGCCGATGATGGTGTGCAGCTCGTCGATAAACAGCAGAATGTTCTTGTTCTGCGCCACCTCCCGCACCACGTTTTTGATGCGCTCTTCAAACTCACCCCGGTACTTGGAGCCGGCCACCATACTGGATAAATCAAGCACCACCACTCTTTTGTCACTCACTGTGTCCGGCGCCAGCCCCCAGACGATCCGCTGGGCCAGCCCCTCGGCGATGGCGGTCTTTCCCACGCCCGGCTCGCCGATGAGGCAGGGGTTGTTCTTGGTCCTTCTGCTTAAGATCTGCACGATCCGCCCGATTTCCCGGTCACGGCCCACGATGGGGTCCAGCTTGCCTTCCGCCGCAAGCGCGGTCAGATCCCGGCTGTACTGGTCCAGCGTCTGTGTGCCGCCGGCGCTATTTCCCGACATTCGCATAGCCCGACCGCTGCTTAATTCTTCTTTGGAAAAACGCCCCGCTTCGCCCATGGCCGCCAGCGTCGCCGCATACAGCTTCTGTATATTCACTTCCAGTGTGTGCAAAAGCCGTGTGCCCACGCAGTCCGTCTCTTTTAACAGGGCCATCAGCAAATGCTCGGTGCCGACTTTGTCCGCTTCCAGGTTGGCCGCTTCCTGGACGCTGGCCTCGATGACCTTCTGCGCCCGCGGCGTATATCCACGGGGACCGTCGGTGAGAACTTCCGCCGGCGGCGCGATCAGCTTTTCAATCAGCGTCGCCAGCTTTTCTTCATCTATGCGAAATTCCGCCAGCGTAGCGCCGGCCGTCCCTTCGCTTTGTTTTAACAAACCCATGAGAAGGTGTTCTGTGCCCACATAATTGTGTTTGTATTTCCTGGCGGTCTCTTCTGCAAGTTTGATCGCCTCCTGGGCCTGTCTGGTATAGTTTTCCTGCATATCATCCTCCTAAACCCACATATTCGCTTACGCAGTTATAACTGGCGCTCCCGGTAGATCTCATCGATCAGCTGATGAACTTCCTTTCGGGTTATGCCTTTACAGGAGCTTTTTGCCAGTAGAATCAGCATCTGCCCCTTCAATTCTTCCAATGCCTGGATTTTATCAACATCAATGGTAACGACAGCGCCCCTTCTGCGGTCAATGGTCACCAGCCCTTCCTGGCGCAGAACGGAATACGCTTTGTTGACTGTGTGCATATTGATCCCGATCTTCTCCGCCATCTGCCGCACCGAGGGCAGCGTCTCCCCTTCCCGTATCTCGGCCGTGGCAATCCCGATCACAATCTGGTTGCGCAGCTGCATGTAAATAGCTACATCGCTGTTAAAATCTATCTCTATCACCATGTGTTTTATCCTCTATATCTGAATCTTTTGCATTGTTATATGTATAGTAACACAGAACGCCTTCGGGGTCAACGGCTGCCGCTTTATTCGGGATGATAAATGTGGGGATTATTTATCGAAGAAAAAACGCCTTGAACTTCTGGGCGTTCTGTGATATTCTTTAGATAAAGAGAGACATCTGCTGGTAACAGACGCCTCCCGGGAATTGCCGATAGACGGTTAGCCCAATTAATCAGTTACAGCTATAGCCGCATCCTTTGGTTGGGAGGGCGGCTATTTCTGCGTCTTATTGTTATCCCTGCTTCCGATGGCGTATCCAAGGCTGAAACAAGCCACGCATAAGCCAAGAACTGAAATCAATCCTTCAATCGTCAACATTCGCCCATCCCTCCTTTCCCAGATTCCCTTTCGGGTTTCTATGTAAACGGAGGGGCGCGCTCCGTCCGGCAAGAAGCTTTGCGCCGGCCGAAACGAAGCATAGAACACAGTCCCTCCAAAAGAGGGCTAACCGCCTACCATCCTGGCATTCCCAGACAAATCGCAGCACATCTCGACAGAAATTTCAACATTCAGAGAAAATCTCCCGCAAATCAAAACATATAGGCGGCGCACACGAGCTTTCGTAAACAGCGCTACAAAATATCGATATGCTCGCCTTCCAACGCTTTATTCATACTGCGGACCGCGCAGAATTTCCCACACATGGAGCAGCTGTCTTCCTGTTCCGGCTTTCGGTCCGCGCGGATGGCTTTGGCCGTCTCCGGGTCTATGGCGCATTCCCACTGTTTTTCCCAGTCGAAGACGCGCCGGGCGTCCGCCATGGCGTCGTCCAGATCCCTGGCGTGGGGAATTTTCTTGGCGATGTCCGCCGCGTGGGCCGCGATGCGGGAGGCGATGATTCCCTGTTTTACATCCTCCACGTTGGGCAGCGCCAGATGCTCCGCCGGGGTCACGTAGCAGAGGAAGGCCGCGCCCGCCGAAGCCGCCACCGCCCCGCCGATGGCGGACGTGATGTGGTCGTATCCCGGCGCAATGTCGGTGACGATGGGGCCCAATACATAAAAAGGCGCGCCTTTGCAGATGGTCTGCTGCAGTTTCATGTTGGCCTCGATCTGGTCCAGGGGCATGTGGCCGGGGCCTTCCACCATCACCTGCACGTCTTTGTCCCAGGCGCGCTGGGTCAGCTCTCCTAGGCGAACCAGTTCTTCAATCTGACAAACGTCGCTGGCGTCGGCCAGGCATCCGGGACGGCAGGCGTCGCCCAGGGAAATGGTTACGTCATACTCCCGGCAGATTTCCAGGATTTCATCGAAATATTCATAGAAAGGATTCTCCTGCCCGGTCATGGTCATCCAGGCGAAAACCAGGGAGCCGCCCCGGGAGACGATGTTCATTTTTCTCCCCTGGCCCTTGATCTGGTCGATGGTCTTGCGGGTGATGCCGCAGTGCAGGGTGACGAAATCCACGCCGTCCTGGGCGTGCAGCCGCACCACGTCAATGAAGTCTTTGGCGGTGAGGGCATCCAAGTCCCGCTGGTAGTGAATCACGCTGTCGTAGACGGGCACCGTGCCGATCATGGCCGGGCACTCGCGAGTCAGCTTCCGCCGAAATGGCTGGGTATCGCCGTGGGAAGACAGATCCATGATGGCCTCCGCCCCCAAATCCACCGCCGCCATGACTTTTTTCATCTCCACGTCGTAATCCTTGCAGTCCCTGGAAACGCCCAGGTTCACGTTAATCTTCGTGCGCAGCATGGAGCCCACGCCGTTGGCGTCGATGCAGGCGTGGAGCCGGTTGGCGCAGATGGCCGCCTTCCCTCTGGCCACCAGATCCCGGATTTCCTCCTCTGTGCGGTATTCCTTTTTGGCGACTGCCGCCATCTCCGGCGTAACGATTCCCCGCCGGGCCGCTTCCATTTGGGTTTTGTATTCTCTCATTTTTTTCGCTCCTTTTTTGAAAAATTTTTGCCGCCGCTTATGGATTGGGAAACTCTGCGAATCGGCTGTTTAAGTCGAACGCGTGATTCATGGGGCCCGCCCCTTTTCCCAAATCCAGCATCGCCGCCAGCGCGCCGGTCACGTAATCTTTGGCCCGCCGCACCGATTCTTCCAGGTCAAACCCTTTGGCCAGATTGGCCGCGATGGCCGAAGAAAGGGTGCAGCCCGTCCCATGGGAATTGGGGTTGTCGATCCGCCGGCCCATGAACCACTGGCATTTCCCCTCCCGGCACAGCAGGTCGTTGGCCTCCTGCAGACTGTGGCCGCCTTTTACCAGAACGCCGCAGCCGCAGCGGTCGCAGATGACCCGCGCCGCCTCTTCCATATCTGCCGCGCTTCGGATCTCCATCTCCGCCAAAACCTCCGCCTCGGGAATGTTGGGCGTGACCAGCGCCGCGATGGGCAAAAGCTTCTCCGCAAGCGCCGTCACCGCGTCGGCGCGCATGAGCCGGGACCCGCTGGCCGCCACCATTACCGGGTCCACCACGATATTTCGCGCCTGGTGAAAAACGAGCCTTTCCGCGATGACCTCAATCAGCGCCGCCGATGACGCCATGCCGATTTTCACCGCGTCCGGAAAAATGTCCGTAAACACCATGTCGATCTGTTCCTTCAGAAAATCCGGCGTCACCTCGTAAATCCCGGAAACGCCGGTGGTATTCTGCGCCGTCAGGGCCGTCACCGCACTCATGGCAAACACGCCGTTTAACGTCATCGTCTTTAGATCCGCCTGAATGCCGGCGCCGCCGCTGGAATCCGATCCGGCAATTGTCAATGCTGTTTTCATAATCCTTTGCCTCCTGTTTGTTCAATACGAGATAAAAAAACAGAAGCTCCTTCCTGGCCGCTTCTGTCAAAAATACCCTTATTTCAAGCATCCCTACGTTGGCATTATCCAAATCAGGTTATCGGTCGAAGGGCTCACCTTCCTCTCAGCCTGTGCCGCAGGCTCCCGCGTCTTTTTTTATTGCGTCTATTGTACCTCTTTTGGTCGGGGCGCGCAAGCGCTTTTCCTATAAAAAGGGCTTTGCATTAACTGCAAAGCCCCAAATCGACTGCTTATTTCTTATTTTTTCTTAACTGTAACAGTCATTACTGCCTTCTTGCTTCCAGATTTCACTGTAATCTTGGATTTTCCGGCTTTCTTCGCTACGCCAGTAATCTTTGTTGTCTTAACTTCTTTCTTCTGAACGGTTACTTTTACGGTAGCTTTCTTGCCGCTCTTCAGGGTTACTGTGACGGTCGCCTTTCCGGTCTTCTTCTGCGCCGTGATCTTGCCTTTCGCTGAAACCTTCGCAACTTTTGCGCTGCTGGACTTCCAGGACTTCACTGCGTCGCGCCGCAAACGGAGCATGTTCTTACTTTTTCGCCCGCTTTCAATACAGTCGCCGCTTTTGTAACTTTATACGCGCCGTATTTATGTCCGACGCCTGTAAAAGTTACGGTGTAGGTTGGTTTTGATGGATCTGGATCTACAGCGTTCTGTTCCCATTTTGCTGTTATCTCCAGGGAGGCAGTTACAGGTTCTGTTTTATTCCATTCTTTGTTTCCTACAAACCAGCCCACGAACTTATATCCAGCTTTTGTTGGATCCTTTGGCACTGATGATGTTGGCGCTGTCTGGCCTTCCTCAACATTCACTGATAAAACAAGGTTTGTGTCATTCATGAATTTCACTGTGAATGTCTCCGGCGCACGCCAACGCGCTTCCAGAGTCATATTTCCGGTCACTGGGGTATCAAACTCCCATTTTGTATCCCCGTTGTACCATCCTGTGAAAATCCAGAGGGTTACATTTCCTGTTACTGGCGTATCGGCTTTTCATTCTGTTCCATCAACAGGCCTTCGCGCCATCCGGCAAATGTATATCCATCCCTGCTCGGGGTTGGTAATTTATCTCCTAATGTTCCATTCTCTGTCACAGTTATTTCTGACTCGCTTGGCATTCCGGTTACATTATCGCCATTGGCCGAAAGCGTTACTGTGTACTCCGTCGCAGGAGTCTCTACTTTATTCCAGCTCGCTGTAAGTTTCATGTTCGCATCTGCTGTGTCGCTCTCAAAATTCCACGAAGCTGAAGCGCCCTCTTTAAACCACCCTGCGAATGTACTGCCATCCGTTTTCGTCGGGTTTCCTGGATCCTGTAATTTAGCGCCCTTATCCACTGTCTGTTTTAACAGAGAGGAATCATTAAGAGTTCCTCCGGCTACATCAAATTCCACTGTAACTTGCTCAACCCATTTCGCTGTCAGGATCATATTGCACTTCACTGCATTCTCAGAAATATTCCATGCTTCTTGGGCTTCGTCACTCTCAAACCATCCTAAAAACCGATAACCCTGTCTAACTGGCGATTCAGGTACGTTTTCAATACCCGCTAATGTTGTTTCATTTTCTGATGGGACATTTACAGATACTATAAATCCTCCATTTTCCTCGCTATACCCATCATTAAAACTCACCGTCCAACCTGTCGTTTCTTCCGCCCTCACCAGCTCATACCCAAATCCGGGCACATAAACTCGGCGCGGCTCCGCTTACGCCCAACATAAGCGCTAAATAAATATCTATTCGATGTTTCATTTGTTTCATTGTTCCCTCTCCTTTTCACTTTTTTATTTATTTTTAGGCAATCCTAAAATACATCTTCATATGCAATAAGGGGAAAACCATACATCATATGAATAAACATGTAAACAGCACCTGCTGTCCATAGCTTTTACACCGTCCCTCAACGATGGCGCATTACCCTGTCCGTAAAAGCCAAAGATTCTACGATACCTTTTCTTACCCCCTCCTCACTTTACAACTTATTCGTCCCGGACGCTACGACTTACAGCTATTTTAAACATCTCTCAGGGTGACGAAGACGATCGGCCTTGCCTTTTGTATGCTCCGCACCTCCCCATCGCCAAAATATCTGCCTGCTTGTTCATCTGGAACTATACTTTGGCTTATACAATTAAATTTATCATAAGTCAAGTTCTAATTATCTCCCCGTCTATTTTTTTTGATTTTGCAGTTTTTTCTTTGCCTTCTTTTGTCCCGTAATTTATTATCTGAAAAAAATTATAACTAATTCAACATCCTTCAAAAACTGCAGGCGCAAGTCTGCTGATAATCGCTTTCACCAATGATTTTTGCCGTATGCCCCAGGATTTTTATTTCATTTTTCAGTAAAAACCGCTCCCGAAGCCGCGCGATTCTATAAATTATATTGTATTCATCCAGATTATCCTATATAATATAAACTATAAATTTACAGAAAAGCAGGTGACCCATATTGCCCAAAGAAAACCGCAAGTACAAAGACAGCGTGTTCGTCGACTTATTTTACAGCGACGAGACTGCGGCGAAGAACCTTCTGAGCCTGTACAACGCGCTGCACGGCGCTTCTCTGACGGATGAATCGCTGATTAAAAAGGTGAAAATTGAAGATATCCTGTACAAAAATTTTAACAACGACATATCGTGTCAGGTGAATAACGAGGTGTTTATTTTTGGCGAACACCAGAGCACGGTCAACCCCAACATCCCCTTAAGGTACGCCATGTACGCGGGACGGGCATACGAACAGATTCTGGACAAACGGGACCGGTACCGCACGCGGCTAGTGAAAATACCGACGCCGGAATTTTATGTGTTCTATAATGGAAAACAGGATTACCCCGCGCAGCGGGAGCTTTCGCTGTCGGACGCGTTTATGGCCAGGCCCGGCGGCAATTCCATGGAATTAAAGGTTACAGTCATCAATATCAACACCAATAAAGCGCATAGACTTCTGGCAGACTGCAGGGTATTAAGGGAATACAGCCAGTTCGTCGAAACAGTGCGCGCTTACCGCAATGAGGAGGATGCCATTAAGAAAGCGATCGAAGAATGCATTGGCAAAGGAATTTTGGCAGAGTATTTAATAAGGAAAGGCAGTGAGGTGAGAAATATGCTGGTTGCGGAATATAGTTATGAAGAGGATTTGGCGGTGAAGCAGGAGGAAGCGCGGCAGGAGGGAATTTCCCAAGGCATCTCCCAAGGAATTTCTCAGGGCATCTCCCAGGGCGCCAGGCAGGAACGGACACGAATTGCGCTACGCGTCCTCGCTTCCACCAAAAGCATAAAAAAGACAGCCCACATCCTGGATTTGGACGAACAGACGGTGGCGGACATCGCCGCGGCCAATCCAGCCATCGACATAGATGTCAGGGAAACGGATTAAGCCCGCACAACTGTTTAAACGCCACAAAGCAGCCTGCTCCACGCAGGCTGCTTTTCATAATCATTCCACAGCGGTCATAACCGCCGCTTTCATTTTTTTCACATACTCGGTCACCAGCGGAATGCATGCGGCCCCATGCTCGCCCACCATACGCACAATGGCGGAACCCACGATAGCCCCGTCGGACGCCCGCGCCATTTGCGCGGCCTGCTCTGGCCGGGAAATGCCAAAACCGATGGCGCAGGGCACATCCGTGGCCTGGCGAACCATTTTGGTCATCTCCGCCACGTTGGTGGTGATCTCCTGGCGCACGCCGGTGACGCCCAGGGAGGACACCACGTAGATAAACCCTTCGGCCTCCTGGGCGATGGCCATGATCCGCTCTTTGGACGTGGGCGCAATCAGGGAAATGATGGCAATTCCATATTCCCGGCACACGTCCCGGATTTCTCCTTTTTCTTCATAGGGCAGATCCGGCACGATGAGGCCGTCGACGCCGCATTCCACGCAGCGTTTCATAAAAGCCTCTTTTCCATAGGAAAAAACAGAGTTCAGATAGGTCAGGAAAACCAGCGGAATCTGCACGGTTTTCCGGGCTTCTTTTACCATGTCAAATAATTTGTCGGTGGTGCAGCCCGCCGTCAGCGCCCGGTAGGTGGCCTCCTGGATGACTTCCCCTTCCGCAATCGGATCGGAAAAGGGCAGGCCGATTTCCACCAGATCCGCCCCGGCGGCCTCCATGGCGATGAGAAGCTCTTTTGTCACCTCCAGGCTGGGGTCGCCCCCTGTGATAAATGGTATAAACGCCTTTCCGTGGGCAAAGGCCCTGGCAATCCTCTCGTGTTTTTGATTATTCATAAAGCTCTACCCCCCTGTATCTGGCTATGGCAGCCACGTCTTTGTCTCCGCGCCCGGATAAGTTCACCACGACGATCTGGTCTTTTTGCATGGTCGGCGCAATCTTTCGGGCATGGGCCACCGCGTGGGCGCTCTCCAGCGCCGGGATGATGCCCTCTACCCTGGATAAATATTCAAATGCGGACACCGCTTCTTCGTCGGTCACCGGCACGTAAGATGCTCGGCCGGTTTTTGCCAGGTTCGCGTGCTCCGGCCCGATGCCCGGATAGTCCAGGCCCGCGGAGAGCGAGTACACCGGCGCGATCTGCCCGTCTTTGTTCTGGCAAAACAGGGATTTCATCCCGTGGAAAATCCCTTCGGTTCCTTTGGCGATGGTGGCCGCGTGTTTTTCCGTGTCCACGCCAAGCCCGGCGGCTTCGCATCCAATTAGGGCCACGGACTTATCCGGGATAAATTCATAGAACGCGCCCATGGCGTTGCTGCCGCCGCCCACGCAGGCAAGCACCGCGTCAGGCAGACGGCCTTCCCGCTGCTTTAGCTGTTCCTTGATTTCTTTGCCGATGATTTTCTGGAAATCCCGCACCATCATCGGGAACGGGTGCGGCCCCATCACCGAACCCAGCACGTACAGGGTGTCGTCCACCCGGCGGCTCCACTCCCGCATGGTCTCGTTGACGGCGTCTTTTAATGTCTGCGTGCCGCTGGTCACCGGATGCACTTTCGCGCCCAGAAGCTCCATGCGGTATACATTTAAGGCCTGCCGGTCGGTGTCCTCTTTTCCCATGAACACTTCACATTCCATGCCCATCAGCGCCGCGGCGGTGGCTGTGGCCACGCCGTGTTGGCCGGCGCCTGTTTCGGCAATCAGCCGGGTTTTGCCCATTTTTTTTGCCAGAAGCGCCTGGCCCAGCACGTTGTTGATTTTGTGGGAGCCGGTGTGATTTAGGTCTTCCCTTTTCAGGTAAATTTTGGCGCCGCCCAGGTCTTTAGTCATTTTTTCCGCATAGTATAGAAGAGACGGCCTGCCCGCGTAGTTTTTCATCAAATCGTCCAGTTCCGCCTGAAACTGCGGGTCCGCCTTGTATTTTTCGTAGGCCGCTTCCACTTCGTGGACGGCCGTCATCAGGGTTTCCGGCACGTACTGGCCGCCGAATACGCCATATTTTCCGTTTTCCATTTTATTTCAATCCTCTCACATTTTCTATAAACGCCCGGATTTTCGCCGGGTCTTTTTTCCCGTCTGTCTCCACATGGCTGCTCACATCTACGCCGAAGGGGCGGTATTTTCGGATTTTTTCGCCCACGTTCTCCGGCGACAGGCCCCCGGCCAGAAACCAGGGCTTTTGAAGGGGCGGTATCAGGCCGCCGTCGAAGGTCTGGCCTCCGCCGCCGTAGTGGCCGGGTGCGTAGGCGTCCAAAAGCAGATAGTCGCAGGGGCTTTTTTCCGCCTCTAAAATCTGTTCCCGGCTTCGCACCCGCACGCTCCGAATAATCGGATTTTTTACGCAGGCCGACAGCTCTTTTAAATATTTTTCGTCCTCGTCGCCGTGAAGCTGAATCAGATCGATGATTCCCTGTTCGCACAGACGGCGGATTTTTTCGATTTCCTCGTTGACGAATACGCCCACCGCCAAAATCCGCGCATCCAGCGCTGCCCGCAGACTTTCCGCCTGCCGATCCGTCACCTGACGTTTGCTTTTGGCAAATACAAACCCGGCGTAATCGGGCAGGCATTCGTTTACAAAGGCCACGTCTTCCATCCAGCGCAGGCCGCAGATTTTCACCCTCGTTGGATTCATAATGCGTTCCCCCGCAGCTCATCCAGCATGGCTTTTTTGTCCGGGCTTCGCATCAGGGTTTCGCCGATGAGCGCCGCGTTGACTTTTGAATCTTCCAGCCGCTTTACGTCCTGCCGGGTCTTAATGCCGCTTTCGGCCACGAACGCCACCGCAGCCGGCGCTTTTTCCCGCAAACGGACGCTGTTTTCGATGTCCACGGTGAAGTCTTTCAGGTTCCGGTTGTTGACTCCGATGATGCGCGCCCCGGCCGCCACCGCCCGCTGCATTTCTGCCTCGTCGTGGGCTTCCACAAGGGCCGACAGCCCCAGCCGGTCGCAGAGCCGGATGTATTCTTTCAGTTTCGCCGCGTCCAGGATTGCGCAGATTAAAAGCGCCGCGTCTGCGCCCAGGATTTTCGCCTGATAAATCTGGTACTCGTCTATGATAAAATCCTTGCGCAGCAGCGGAAGCTTCACCGCCTGGCGGATTTCCTGCAGATACCGGGGCGACCCCTGGAAAAATTCCGGCTCCGTCAGCACGGAGATAGCCCCGGCTCCGGCTTGCTCATACTCTCTGGCGATGTCCAGATAGGGGAATTTTTCGGCAATCACGCCTTTGGAGGGGGACGCTTTTTTTACCTCGCAGATGAAGGAAATCCCGTCTGTATGGAGCATTTTTTCAAAAGGGAAATTCATCTGGCTCTCCATAGCCAGCGCCTGGGCCTGGATTTCCTTTAGGCTTTGCCGCTCTTTTTCCTGCGCTACCCGCTTCCTGGCAGAGGCTACGATTTTGTCTAAGATCATGGTTTTGCACCGCCCTGGGTCAGTTTTACAAATTCCTGTAGTTTTTCGTAGGCTTTGCCGCTGTCGATTAACTTGGCCGCCTCGTCCACGCCGTCCTGGATGGAATAGCCGTCTTTGCCCAGGTACAGGCTCATGCCCGCGTTCATCAGCACGATGTCCCGCTTGGGGCCGGTTTCTTTTCCCGTGAGCACATCCCGGGCGATGGCGGCGTTTTCCTCCGGATCGCCGCCCACCAGTTCCGAGAGGGCGCAGCGGCGCAGGCCGAACTGTTCCGGCGTGATCGTATAGGAGCGGATTTCGCCGTGGCGGATCTCATAGACGGAAGTCTCGCCGGTTAAAGTGATTTCGTCCAGACCGTCTTCTCCGCAGACCGCCACGCCCCGCACAACGCCCAGGTTGGACAGGACTCTTGCCAGCGGCCCGGCCAGGTTTTTGTCGTACACGCCCAGAAGCTGCATGGTGGCCGCCGCCGGGTTGGACAGGGGACCCAGGATGTTGAAAACCGTCCGCACGGCCAGCTCTTTTCGCACCGGGGCCGCGTATTTCATGGAAGAATGGTAGACCGGGGCAAATAAAAAGCACACGTCGCAGGCTTCCAGAATCTTCTCGTTTTCCTCCGCGCTCAGGTGCAGGTTGGCGCCCAGCCGCTCCAGCACGTCGGCGGCGCCGCTTTTGCTGGAAACGCTGCGGTTTCCGTGTTTGGCCACCGGAACGCCCCCGGCCGCCACCACGAAGGCGGAGGTGGTGGAGATGTTGAAGGTTCCCGCCTCGTCGCCGCCGGTGCCCACGATGTCAATCACGTCCCGCTTCGGCTCGATCTTCACGCCTTTTTCCCGCATCACCTGGGCGAAGGCCGTGATCTCGTCGATGGTCTCCCCCTGCATCCGCAGCGCCATGAGAAATCCGCCCATCTGCGCCTGGGTGGCCTCGCCGCTCATCATTTCCTCCATGACCTGGCTGGCCTGCTCATATGTTAAGTCTTTTCCGTTCACCAGCTGGTAAATGGCTTCTTGAATCATCGCATTTCCTCCTTTTTCTATAAAAAATAAAAAGATGCAAATCCCTGTTTTGAATTACAAACCAGACTTTACACCTTTTTGGGATTGACTACTGATCATGGTTTAAGGAAGGATTCTGATATAACTTCTGCTCGATAAATTCCCGCTCAAAAGCAATCACCTCCTCTTCGTATCTTTATTATAAAGAAAACAGCCGGAAGCGTAAAGTCTTATTCAATTTTCAAAAAATTCTCCAATATCACGCGTCCCAGCGGGGTCAGGATGGATTCGGGGTGAAACTGCAGCCCGTAGACCGGGTATTTCCTGTGGGCCACCGCCATGATTTCCCCGTTTTCGGCGGCAGCCGTCACCTGGAGGCAGTCGGGGACGCTCTCCTTTTTTGCCGCCAGGGAGTGGTAGCGGGCCGCCTGGATTTTGCCGGGCAGTCCATGGAAAACGGGGCAGCCCACGTCTATGTCCACCTGGCTTTGCTTGCCGTGCATCAGCTCTCTGGCCGGGGCGATGATGGCACCGTAGGCTTCGCAGATGGCCTGATGTCCCAGGCACACGCCCAGGATGGGAATCTGGCCGGCCAGGGTTTTGACCGCTTCCTCGCAGACGCCCGCTTTGGCCGGATAGCCCGGCCCCGGGGACAATACCAGATGGCTGGGGCGCAGGCGCCGGATTTCCTCTGCGGTAAGCGCGTCGTTTCGCACAACGCGGATGTCCGGGTTTATGGCGCCGAACATCTGCACCAGATTGTAAGAAAAACTGTCGTAATTGTCGATCAATAACAGCACGCCTTTTCCACCTCCTGCGCGGACTGAACCGCATTCATCACGGCCATGGCTTTGTTGGCCGATTCCTCGTATTCCTTTTCCGGCACGCTGTCCGCCACGATGCCGCCGCCGGCCTGCACGTAGACCATGCCGTCCTTTTTCACCGCCATGCGGATGGCAATGCAGGTGTCCAGGTTTCCGGTGAAATCCAGGTAGCCCAGGGCGCCGCCGTAGATGCCGCGCTCTTCTTTTTCCAGCTCTTCGATAATCTGGCAGGCCCGGATTTTCGGCGCGCCGGATAAGGTTCCCGCCGGGAGAACCGCGTCCACCGCGTCCAGCCCGTCGCATTCCGGGCGGATGTCCCCCTCCACCTGGGAGCAGATGTGCATGATCCGGGAATAGCGGTGAATCATCTGGTAGTTGGTCACCTGCACGCTTCCATAGGCGGAGATTTTCCCCAGGTCGTTCCGGCCCAGATCCACCAGCATATTGTGCTCGGCCAGCTCTTTTTCATCGGAAAGCAGCTCCCGCTCCAGCGCTTCGTCCTCCGCCTGGGTCTTTCCCCGGGGCCGGGAGCCCGCCACCGGAAACGTGGTCAGCCGGCCCGCGTCCAGCCTCACCAGGGTTTCCGGGGAAACGCTCATAATCTCCGTCTCACCGATGTGCATGTAAACCATGTACGAGGACGGGTTGGCAGTCCGAAGCTCGCGGTAGGCGTTTAGAAGGCTCCCTTTATAGGGGCTCTCAAACCGTCTGGATATCACCGCCTGGAAAATATCGCCGGCGCGGATGTATTCTTTGGTTTTTTCCACCATCCGGCAGTATTCTTCTTTGGACACGTTGCAGGTGAAATGCACGTTTTCCCGGCAAGGCCGCTCCTCGGTCAGATCCGGCCGGCAGATCATGGCCGCCATGGCCGCCAGATCCGCCGTGGCCTTTCCGTAATTTTCCATGACCTTATCCGTTTTCATGTTTACGATCAGGCAAATCTTCTGCCGGAAATGGTCGTAGGCAATCACTTTGTCAAACAGCATCAGATCAAAATCGTGGAAATCGCCTTTTTTGATTTGCAGCGTCAGTTCCGCGTATCCGATCATGGAATAGGCGAAATATCCCACAAATCCGCCGGCAAAGGGCGGGAAGCCTTCGATCCTGGGGGCTTTGTATTTTTTCAAAATCTCCCGCAAGACTTCCATGGGCTGCGCGGTCTGTATTTCCCGCGCGTCCTCCCCCTCCTCGATGATCACCGCGCCGTCCTGGCCGTACGCACGCAGCAGCGGATCGCAGCCTAAGAAGGAATAACGACCCCATTTTTCGCCCCCTTCCACGCTCTCCAGCAGATAATAATAGGGGCTTTGCCGGGATATTTTCTTCAGCAGCCCGATGGGCGTGATGATGTCCGCGTAAATTTCTCTGCACACGGGCACCACATCGTAATCTTTTGCGTATTCCATAATCTGTTCACACGAAAGCTGCATATTTTCCCTCCTTTAGACAAACAAAAAAGGCCTCTGTCCCCACTTAATAAAGGGACAAAAGCCGTTGATTTCACGCTTCTGCGGTACCACCCAAATTGGCCTGGCGTTTCCAGACCCACTCTCTTCTATGTACAATCATACATACCTGCTTGATAACGGATCAGGCTTCCGTCAGCGCCTACTGCCAGGATTCCGGTTTCGGGCTGCCCTCACAAGTCCATTCGTCTGCGCTTTTATGACTGCCTTTCCACCCGCCGGCAGCTCTCTGACATATCCACAGCAGCTTACTACTCTTGCTCATAGGTTTCATCGATTCGCGTAATTTTTATGAATACCAGTATACACCTTTAGGGGCCGTTTGTCAAATCTTTTTTTCAGAATTTCGCAATCGTCGTAACTATTCAGCCTGCGGCTTCATGGTTACGAGAATCCGCCTCATTTAAAAGTTTGCCTGCGGCAAGGAGGCGGATTCTTGGCCGTTTTACACTACTGGCTGCTGACTGCGCAGCAAGTGCGCAGTCGCAGGCTGAACTGTTACCAATCGTCAATTTTTCACACGTTCCATCGCCTCAAAATTCCGGACACGAAGGACAAAACGGGCAATTCAATCAGCGGGCCGATCACCAGCGCCAGCGCGATCAGCGAACGGTCCGGAAACGTGGCCACCGCGATGGCCAGCGACAGCGGGGAATTTCTTGCCAGCGTGGTAAAATTCAGCGCAACAATGTCTTTCTTGCTAAATTTCTGGACGCGCCCCGCGAACTGGGCCGCAAAAAATACAATCACAAAAAAACAGAGAAGTGGAAGAAACATCTCCAGCAAAAGCATGGGATTTTCCAGGAGGTTCCCGCCCTCAGACGCAAACATCGCGACCACCGCCAGGCAAAGGAAAAGAAGCTGCAAATTATCGCTTTGCCCATTCAAAAAATTCTGAAACTTCTTATTTTTCCCCACGCAGCGTTTTGTGATATAAGACGCCAGGAAAGGAATCAACAGAACTTTCACCGCTCCGCCTGCCAGGGCGGACACATCCATAGTCACTTCACTGTTCATAAATGCCAATAGATAAACGGGAAGCAGTGTTATTTGGAGCAGCAGATTCAGCGGCAGTATGGACATATTCAGCTCCACATTCCCCTTGCTCATGCCGGTAAATACCAGATACCAGTCCGTACAGGGCGTGACCAGCAGCATCAGAAGCCCAATCCGAATGTCCACCGAATCCGCAAAAAAAATCTTTCCCAGCGCATACGCCAAAAATGGCGTGAAAATAAAATTGATGGAAACAGCCGTCACCGTGTACCGGATATTTTTCAGCGACTGTTTAAGCTGTTTCAAATCCACGCACAAAAATAAAACGTACAGCAGCATCATCAAAAAAATTTCAATCAGGCCGGAAGACGCGCGACCAAAGGGCGTCGCCGCCCCGGCCAGAAGCCCCAGCAGCGCCGCGCCAATAATAATCAGCGGCTGTATTTTTCCCAAAAGATTCATGATATGCAATCGTTCCTTTCTTTTATTTTATGAACACCGTGTCCATAAAATATTATAATCCGAAAAGAACGCCCATTGCAATCAACAGATTTGTAAATGTGTTCAGAAAATCATTTCATAAAATGGCGCAGCCCGCTCTGGATAAATTCTCCGATTAAATTCCGGGTATCCTTCCAATCCTTCCCTTCCTGGATAAAAACCTGCTTGTTCACGGCAAGACAGCCATTCAGCTGAAAATAAAAGATTCTTTCCGCTTGTTCTCTTGTCAGCTCACACGTTTCAAGCAGAGAATCCACATATCGCTCCTTGGAATAGTCCGCAATTTTCTTAATAACCATATCCGACATCCTCTCGTCGAAAAAAAGCGCGCCGTATTCTATATTTTTGTAAAGCTTATCGCAAATGCCATAAGGACAATTATATTCATTGGACTGCAAAGTGCACTGATAATTTTCAATGGGCCCGCCGCTGTGCAGAAAATCGTCCAATATTTCTTCCAAAAGCCCATATATGTCCGGATAATGCAGATAAAACGCGCCCCTGTTCACAAGCGCATTCTCACAGATTTCTTTAACCGTGATCATCGAAACAGATTTCTTCTGCGCCAACGAAAGCACCGTGTCCTTTAATATTTGCTTTGTTCTGACTGTCCTTATGTCCTTTTTCCTGCCTCCATCCATGATCTGCGCCCACCATTTCAAAAGTATTTTCATTCCTGCAAAACCCAATAATACCTGTGAAATTCATTATAGCATATGGATCTGTTTTTTCACATTCTTATTCTAATCATAAAATTTTTCATAAGACGCTTGACAAGCGGCGCCAAATTTGCTAATATACATAGCGGACGGAAACAAGCGGCATTTGCTCATTGTTTTGTCTTGCTGTCTTGGCGCAGTCGGTAGCGCGTCGCCTTGGTAAGGCGGAGGTCGGGGGTTCAAGTCCCCTAGACAGCTTTTCTTCGGAGCGTTGTCTCTTGTCAAACGCAATTCAGATAATCCTGTAAAGCATTCGCCAGTTTTCCGATATGGATTCCATCCACAAAAGAATGATGCGCCTGGAGGGAAAACGGAAGCCAGATTTTTCCCTCTTTTTCATAGTATTTTCCCCAGTCGAATAATGGCGTTGCATTATCTTTATTTCCGGGATCCGTATGGGATATATGTGTGTAGCTCACCCATGGAAAAGCGGAAAATTGAAATACGTCATTGCCCGGCGGCGCGGTGAAATATGCCTTTTGCCCCCGCGTTTTTTCAGCCGCCAATGCAACATATTCTTCCATCGTGTCTGTCATTTCCACGTTTATTACTTTGAATAACTCCGTATCTGGATTCAGATAAGTAAATGCGGTATGAATTTTTTCAAAAACCACTGGCTTCCCCGCCACAAAGCGACAGCGGAATTCCCGGATCTGATTGGCGCATTTTGAAACCGCGAATATGAATGAAAACGTAAACGAAAAATCCCGTTTTCGGACTTCTTCCAGAAAATGCGTAACGTCCAATTCAAAGGTAACG
>CAOJVE010000035.1 GCA_948444865.1 uncultured Lachnospiraceae bacterium | reverse complement strand
CCTCCGCGTCTGCAAATGTGCCGAGCATCCGCAGGGATAGATTAAATACAATGTCCTGCACGCCTGTGACGAGGGTTTCAAGGGCTTTTTTATCCCCTGCTGTGGCTTTATCGACGAAAGCCTGTAGTTCTTCATTCGTTTTTTTATTCATAAGTTTTTACCTCCTACTTAATTAGACCATGTTTTCTTGGCCGTGTGACAAAAAAAGAATCATCTTTTTAGTCGTATCTGATATATAGCTGCTTGAACAAATTCTATTAAGCGCGTCGATATAGGGGGGATTTAACAAGAGAATTGTCTGAAAATTCATTTGCGCCGCCCGCCCCGCTTTGTGGTCTGCCTGACCCTGTAAATCACATCGGCCAGGCGATTTTCGGCGGGAGATGGCGTTTTAAGTAGAAGGCGCACAGTCCGGTGAAGGCGCCGGTGGCGACGCCGCTGATGGCAAGGACCGGGAGATAGGCCGCCATGGAAGGAAGCTGTGTGATGCATATGGCGATGATGATCTGTCCCAGGTTGTGGAACAGGGCGCCGAATATGCTGATGAAGACGATGTATTTGCTGCCGAGGATGCGAAACAGCAGGGCCATGGCCGCGAAGCAGAAAATGCCCCCCGCCAGGCTGTAAAGCAAAGAAATCATCTGCCCCGCGAAAAAGGAGGACAGGACGATTCGCGCCAGCAATACCCACAGGGCGTCCCGCGCTTTTGTATGCATGAGAAGCCACAGGGTGACGATGTTGGACAGCCCCAGCTTCACGCCTGGAAGGGGAACCAGAGGCGGCAGGAAGGACTCCGCTGTGAAAATGGTCAGCGCGATGGTGGCGTATACAGCCAGGAGGGTTAGTTTCTTCACATTTGTCTGGGGTGTTTTTTTATTGGGTGAGTGCGTCAACGGGCGGTTCCTCCTTACTGTTTTCGCTTTCTTCGATCTGTATCACCAGCTTGTGGGGCAGACAGCTAATGGGATAGGTCCCGGAAGAGATCATCCCCATCTTCACGCACAGTTTATCTGGGCAGTTGGCGTCTACGATGCCGATTTTCCCGTTCACAACCTGGATGGCGTTGAATCCGTCTTTGCCGCTTTCTACGGTGAAAGTATCCTCGGCGCCGGGCTCCAGAGGGATGCGGCGAAGCAGATGGCCGTCCTGATATATGGCGGCGGTCTTATGGACCGTTTTGTCCGGGGAGGTGGGGCGAAATTGTATGAGTAAGGTGACGGCGGAGGCCAGAAGAATGCCCAGTATGGCCAGGGTCAGCCCCAGTGTTTTTTTATCTTTGAATGGTTTCATAGCATGTTTTTTTGGTAAACCCGATTGGTTTTTGCGGTTTCTTTTTATCGGCCGCGCAATGCGTAATTCGGCCATTCACCAGGTGAACAGTAATATTTTACATCAGCGGTAGGGGAAAAACAAGCCGGAAAATGGATTTTGATATTTTTTGTCCAATAGAAAAGGGAAAGCTTGTCGACTTCTGGCAGGCTTTCCCTTTTAGAGAGGGTTTTATTTTTTGCGGGCGATGGCGGCTTTTACTTTTTCCACGATATGCTCCGCGGTCAGTCGGAATTGTTTCTGCAGGTAGTCCTGGGGACCCACTTCGCCGAATACGTCTTCCACGGCCACGTATTCCACTGGAACCGGTTCGTTGGCGGCCAGCGCGTCGCAGACGGCGCTGTAAAGGCCGCCGATTTTGTTGTGGTTTTCGGCGGTTACGATGGCGCCGATCTCTCTGGCATATTTGACCACGCAGGCTTCATCCAGCGGCTTCACGGTGAACATGTCGATGATGGCGATCTCGATGCCTTCTTTGGCCAAGGTTTCTGCGGCCTGGAACGCTTCGTGGATCATGATGCCGGTGGCGAACACGGCCGCGTCTTTGCCTTCCCGCAGGGTTATGCCCTTGCCGATGGGAACTTCGGCGCCGTCTTCGTAGATTTTCGCGCAGTTCTTGCGGCCCACGCGGATGTATTTCACGCCGTCCATGTCTTTGACCTGACGAAGCACGCTGATGAGCTGGTTGCAGTCGGCGATGTCCAGGACGGTGGAGCCGGGCATGGCGCGGTACAGGGCCATATCCTCAAAGGGCATGTGGGTGCCGCCGTTGAATGCGGCGCATACGCCTGGGTCGGAGCCGATGACGGTGATGGGGTTGCCTGCGTAGCCCGCAGACAGGTACACCTGGTCGTAGCAGCGGCGGGAGGCGAAGGGGCCGAAGCTGTGGATATAGGGCTTGAATCCGCTGGCGGAAAGTCCGGCGGCTACTCCGGCCATGTTAGCTTCCGCAATGCCGCAGTTTACGCCCTGGCTGGAATTCATGGCCCATTTGGCGGTGCCGATGCAGCTCATAAGGTCTGCGTCCAGATAAATCACGTCTGGGTCTTCTTTTGCCAGAGCTTCCAGTTGTGTGCCCAGTATTTCCTTGAATGCGCGGGAATCTTTTTCTCCGTTATATACAATTTTCATTTCATTCCCTCCTATCCTTCTAAAGCGTCGCATGCCTTCTTAAGGTCGGCCAGCCATTTGTCACACTGTTCCGGGGTTACGTTCATGCTGTGGTTGGCCATGGTTTCTTCCACTTCCGGGATGCCTTTTCCCTTTACGGTGTCCATGACGATGGCGTAAGGCTTGTCGCCGCCCTGCCGGGTCCGCTCCAAGGCCGCCGTCAAAGCTTCGATGTCGTTTCCGTTTATGGCCTGGGTGTCGAAGCCGAAGGATTCCATTTTGGCCGCCAGGTCGCCTGTGTCGAATACGTCTTTCACATAGCCGTCCAGCTGTTTCTTATTGTTGTCCAGAAGGACCACGTAATTGGAAAGCTTCTTGGCGGATGCGAATAAAAAGGCTTCCCACACCTGGCCCTCGTTGCTCTCGCCGTCGCCCACGATGACGAACACGCGGCTGTCCCGGCCTTTTAGGCGGTCGCCCAGTGCCATGCCCGCCGCCAGGGAGGTTCCCTGTCCCAGGGAGCCGGTGGTCATGTCCACGCCCACGGTTTTTTTCTTGTCGCAGTGGCTGGGGAAATTGGTGCCGGGCTGATTTAAGGTCTTGATGTCTTCATAGGGGAAATAGCCTTTGACGGCCAGCGCGGAATAGACCGCCGGGCCGGCGTGGCCTTTGGAGCACACCAGTTTGTCGCGCTCTGGCCACTGTGGGTTTTTCGGGTCGATTTTCATTTCTTTTCCGTATAAAACGGCCAGCGCGTCGCACACGCTTAAGCTTCCGCCCAGATGGCCGAAACCGCGGGCCTTGATTTCTTCCACCACGCCCATGCGTATCTGAATGGCCAGTTTTTGCAAATCTTTTTTCAAATTAGCGTCCATATCTTTGCGTTCCTTTCTTTCATAATGCAGGCGATTGCGAAAAAGCCATTCAAACACTGGTTGTGAAGGGCGTTTCGCAATCATCTGATTTTACAGAGGTTTACAGATGCCGCTTTTGACCGCTTCTTCGGCCACTGCTTTGGCCACCGCGTCCGCCACCCGCGCGTCAAACGCGTCCGGTATCACGTAGTCCGGCGCCAGACGGTCGTCCTCCACTAGAGCCGCCAGGCCCTTGGCCGCCGCCATTTTCATTTCCTCGGTGATGCTTTTGGCGTGCACGTCCAGCGCGCCGCGGAAGATGCCGGGGAACACCAGCACGTTGTTAATCTGGTTGGGAAAATCGGATCGGCCGGTGCCGATGATTTTTGCGCCTGCCTGCCTGGCTTCGTCGGGCATGATTTCCGGTATGGGGTTGGCCATGGCGAAAACCATCGGGTCCGGGTTCATGGAGCGGACCATGTCGGCGGTGACGCTGCCCGGGGCGGAGACGCCGATAAAGATGTCAGCGTTTGCCAGCGCGTCGGCCAGGGAGCCTTCTTCGCCTTTTAAGTTGGTGACCTTGGCCATCTCCTGTTTCACCGGGTTTCCCGCGTTTTTCTGGTTAATCATGCCTTTGCGGTCGCAGAGAATCAGGTTGGTGAATCCGAACCGCAGCAGCAGCTTGGCGATGGCGATTCCGGCGGCGCCGGAGCCGTTTAATACCACTTTGCAGTCGGCGGCGTTTTTTCCGGTGAGCTTCAATCCATTTATGATGGCGGCCAGCACCACCACCGCCGTGCCGTGCTGGTCGTCGTGGAAGACGGGAATGTCCAGCCGTTCTTTTAGTTTTTGCTCAATCTCAAAGCAGCGTGGGGCGGAGATGTCCTCTAAGTTTATGCCGCCGAAGGCGGACGACCGTTTCCACGATTTCGTCCACGTCCTTGGTGTCCAGGCAGATGGGAAAAGCGTCCACGCCGCCGAATTCTTTGAAGAGAATGGCTTTGCCTTCCATGACGGGCATGGCCGCTTCCGGGCCGATGTCCCCTAAGCCTAGCACGGCGGTGCCGTCGGTGACCACGGCCACCAGATTTCCTTTTGCCGTGTATTTGTAAACGTCCAGCTTGTTTTTCGTGATTTCCCTGCAGGGCTGGGCCACGCCGGGGGTGTAGGCTGTGCTTAAGTCGTCTTTGGTCTGAAGCTTCACTTTGCTGTGCACGCTTATTTTTCCCCGATGTTCTTCATGCATCTGCAGGCTTTGCTGATTGTAATCCATTTTTTGTCTCTCCCGATTATCTGTTTTCGATGTCCGCGATCATGTCCACCCGCCGTTTGTGCCGCCCGCCCTCAAATTCTGTGGACAGCCAGGTTTCCACAATCATTTTTGCCAGTTCGATTCCCACTATGCGCGCGCCGAAGGCGAGAACATTGGCATCGTTGTGCTGCCTGGATAGCCGGGCGGTGCACGGTTCGCTGCACAGCGCCGCCCGCACGCCGTGGATTTTGTTGGCCGCCAGGGAAATGCCAAGGCCCGTCCCGCAAATCAGGATGCCCCGCTCCACCTCCCCGCTCGCCACGGCGCGGCCTACTTTCTCCCCGTAGACCGGGTAGTCGCATCTTGCGCTTTCGTCTGTCCCATAGTTGACCACTTCGTGGCCCATTTCCTGGAGATATTCCGTGATGGCCTGCTTCATCCGAAGCCCTGAGTGGTCGTTTCCGATACCGATTTTCATAGTGCCCTCCCTCTTTGATGCGGCGCGCGGCCGGTAAGTTTATCAGATGCTTGAACTGTTGAGATATTCCACCTGTTCCGGCGTCAGCACGTCGATGGATTTCCCCAGGAAATTCAGCTTGCGTTTGGCCACGTCCTGGTCCACCTCCACCGGAACGTCGATGAGCTTTTGATTCAGTTTGCCCTGATGCTCGACTAAATATTTGGCGGACAGCGCCTGGATGGCGAAGCTCATGTCCATGATTTCCGCCGGATGGCCGTCGCCCGCCGCCAGGTTCACAAGCCGGCCTTCCGCCAGCACGCAGATCCAGTTGCCGTTTTCAAGCTGGTAGCCCATGATGTTGTGGCGCATCTCCTGTTTGGCCACGGCGATTTCCCGCAGCCTGGCCATGTCGATTTCGCAGTCAAAATGTCCGGCGTTGCACAGGATGGCGCCGTCCTTCATCTCGGCGAAGTCCTCCTCGTCGATGACCTTTTCGCAGCCGGTGACGGTGATGAAGAAGTCGCCAAGCTTAGCCGCTTCCTTCATGGGCATCACGTCGAATCCGTCCATGACGGCCTCGATGGCTTTTACCGGGTCAATCTCTGTGACGATGACGCGGGCGCCCAGGCCCTTGGCGCGCATGGCCGTGCCCTTGCCGCACCAGCCGTAGCCGGCCACCACCACGATTTTCCCGGCCACGATTAAGTTGGTGGTGCGGTTGATGCCGTCCCATACGGACTGGCCGGTGCCGTAGCGGTTGTCAAATAAATGCTTGCAGTCCGCGTTGTTGACCATGACCATGGGGAATTTCAACTGCCCGGCCTTGTCCATGGCCTGCAGCCGGATGATGCCGGTGGTGGTCTCCTCGCAGCCGCCGATGACCTCCGGGATTAAGTCGGTAAATTCTGTGTGCATCATGTGCACCAGGTCCCCGCCGTCGTCGATGATGATGTTGGGGCCGGGCTTTAACACATTGCGGATGTGGGCATTGTATTCCTCCGGCGTGCTGTCGTACCAGGCGTGGACTTCCAGGCCCGCTTTCACAAGCGCAGCCGCTACGTCGTCCTGGGTGGAGAGGGGATTGCTCCCGGTGATAAACATCTGTGCGCCGCCCGCCGCCAACACCTTACACAGGTAGGCGGTTTTTGCTTCCAAATGCACGGACAGGGCGATTTTCTTGCCCGCGAATGGCTTCGTCCTGGAAAATTCCTCCTCCAAGGTCCGCAGCAGGTCGCAGTTTCTCTTTACCCACTGGATTTTCCGCTCGCCGGACTCGGCTAAATTTATGTCTCTGATTTCACTTTCCATAATGGTTCCTCCTGAAATTATCCTTCACCTTCGTTATTTTTTAAAATTTCTCAATGCCCAGTCGTTTGCAGATCCTGGAAACCTCCGCGTAGATCCGCTCTTCATCCAATGTCAGAATTCTCCGGTTTTCCATGACAATCTTACCGTCGATGATTACCGTCTCCACTTCCGAGCCGTTGGCGGAATAGCACAGGCCGGCCAGCAGGTCGTTTCGTGGCGTCATGGATGGCGTGCGCAGATTTAGGATGGCCAGGTCCGCTTTCTTTCCAATTTCGATGGAGCCGGTTTTCTGTTCCATGCCCAGCGCTTTCGCGCCGTTTAAGGTGGCCATGCGGAAAATCTCCCGGGCGCTTACGCAGTCCGCCTTTTCTCTCGCGCCTTTGTGAATCAGGCCCAGCAGGTTCATCTCGTGGAACATGTTCAGGGAGTTGTTGCTGGCGGCGCCGTCGGTGCCGATGCAGACGTTGATTCCCTTTTTGAGCATGTCCGGCACAGGGGCGAATCCGTTGCCCAGTTTCATGTTGCTGGCCGGGTTGGTGATGACGCTGACCTGGCATTTTTTCAGAATATTCAGGTCGTCCTCGTCCACGTGGACGCAGTGGGCCGCCACGGCCAGTCCGTCAAAGAGTCCCGCCCGTTTGGCCAGGGCGATGGGAGAGGCGCCGTACTGGCGGCGGATGTTTTCTGCTTCGTTTCGGCTCTCGGACAGATGAATGTGCACGCCCATATGATTTTTGGCGGCTTCCTTTGCCACAATCCGCTGAAAATCTTCGTCGCAGCTATAAGGCGCATGGGGTCCCAGGAAAAATGTCAGACGGTCGCAGTCTTTCCAGGCTTCCTTTTCCTCATAAGCCTCTTTCAGCCGAATCTGCCCGGCCTCGTTGTCGCCGCTTCCCACCAGGCCCCGGGAAATCACCGCCCGCATGCCGGATTCGGCCGCGGCTTTGGAAGTCTGATGGATGTGCATCTGCATGTCGGAGAAACAGGTGGTTCCCGATTTTATCATTTCCAGAATGGCCAGGCAGGCGCCCCAGTAGGCGTCTTCTGGTTCCAGCTTGTCCTCGATAGGCTCGATATTCTTAAACAGCCAGTCCTCAAAGGGCAGGTCGTCGGCCACGTTTCTTAAAAGCGCCATATAAGAATGGGTGTGGGCGTTGATAAGCCCCGGAATCGCCAGCCGGTCCGTTCCGTCGATGACCTGATCCTGGGAAAACTCTTCGGGCGCCTCCCCGATGCCCGCGATTTTATCATCCTGCAGATAGATATCTGTCCGGCATACCGCGTCCTGTCCATCTTTTGGGAGCGCGGCCAGGATATTCTTTAATACAATTCCCATAAAAATCCTCCTGGTTTTACATTGCTTTCTATTTGTATAAGTGATTGCGACATACTCTGTATTCGTTCAAAATTGTTTTTATGCGCGGCTTATTTGTCTGTTTTATCCAGATTCCGTCCGCGAAAGGGGCGTTTCGCAATCACCCGTGTCTATTGTATCACGAAGGAAAAGGAAAAACAATATAGCCAGATGCTTCCAGGTCAAAGAGATCCGTCAGACCGTCGCTTACATAGAATTTTTTCTCCTCGTCCACGAAAATGCCCTGGGCGTCGTACTTTTCCAGTAATTCGGCGCCCTTTTCAAACCCTAAGACGAAGCAGGCGGTGGAAAGTCCGTCGCTTATGAGTCCGTTTTCCCCCAGCACGGTGACGGATATCAGCCCTGCGTCGGCCGGGCGGCCGGTGGCCGGGTCCAGGATGTGGTGGTAGCGTTTGCCGTCCTGTACGAAATATTTTTCATAATCGCCGGAGGTGGACACATAATTTTCATCGGTAAGTGACAAAACGCCCAGCAGGTCTTCCGCCTCGCCTCTGGGGTCGCGGATGGCCACCTTCCAGTCCGTGCCGTCCGGTTTGGCGCCCCAGGTGAGCACGCTGCCGCCTACGGCGACGACTGCGCCCTGAGCGTTTTCGTCTTTTTCCAAGAGCGCCGCCGCCTCGTCGCAGCCGATGCCTTTTCCCACGGCGCCCAGGTCGATGGAGCAGCCCTTTTCAAGAGCCGCCTGGCATTGGCCGTCTTCGTCTTTCAGATGGATTTTGCCGTAGCCGCTTTCATCCAGAAGCGGTTGGATTTCTTCTTTGGAGGGAACGCGGGGATTTTCCGCCTCCACGTTCCACAGGCGGGTCAGTTTGCCCATGGTGGGGTCGAAGGCGCCGCCGCTTTTTTCGGCGAGCGTAAGGCTTTCTTTCAGATAGGCCATGGTCTGCGCGTCCACGTCGGCCGGCTCTTTTCCCGCCTGTTGGTTTATCTTTCCGATGTCCGAATCCTCCTGCCGCCAGGACAGATAGCGGTGTTCCGTCTGGGTCAGAAGGTCCAGGATTTCCCCGGTTTTGTCCGCCCCCCGGGAGTAGATTCGCTGGGAAACCACGGTTCCCATGGCGATGTCGCTGTTGTCATAGGCGGTGGGTTCCTTGGCGGGGCTTTTGGAACAGCCGCTTAAGAAAATGCCTGCGGTCAGGAAAAAAAGTGGGAAAATGGATTTTATCTTCATTGCGCCAGAGCTCCTTTTTGTATTTATTCGGCGGCTGCAAAACGTCCGCTTCTTAGCCGGAGTTTCGCAATCGCCGGTTTATGTATTCCTGCATGTGAGTATAACGTAAGTTTGAAAAAGCCGCAAGGCAAAACGTCTCCCGATTTGGAAAAAAGGGAGACGCTTTAATAGAATTATTCTTTCCCGTTGAAGCAGTACGTGCATACTTTGCAGGGTTCCAGCCCGATGGAGGCCAGAAGATCATCCAGGCGGTGGTAGCGCAGCGTGGTGAAATTCTGTCTCTTGCATATTTCCTCCACCATTTTCGCATAGCGGCAGGAACAGGGGTCTGCGTATTCCTCCATGGTTTCCGGGGGAACTTCGTCGCCTTCCAGGTCGTGGATGACCCGGCGGGTAATCAGCTCCATCTCGGACTTGGAGCGGGAGAAGCTTAGGAATTTGCAGCCATAAATCAGCGGCGGGCAGGCCGGACGCACATGCACTTCCTTGGCGCCGCTGCTGTAGAGGAATTTGGTGGTGTCCCGCAGTTGGGTGCCCCGCACGATGGAGTCGTCGATCAAAAGCAGCCGCTTGTCGTGAATCAGAGATTTCACCGGAATCAGCTTCATGCGGGCAATCAGCTCCCGCATGCTCTGGTTGGTGGGCATGAAAGAGCGGGGCCATGTAGGCGTATATTTGATAAAAGGCCGCGCGTAGGGAATGCCCGATTCGTTGGAGTAGCCGATGGCGTGGGCGATGCCCGAATCCGGCACGCCGGCTACGATGTCCGGCTGTACGCTGCCGTCGTCCCGTCTGGCCAGCATTTGTCCGCAGGTGTAACGCATTTGCTCCACATTAACGCCCTCGTAGGAGGAAGTGGGGTAGCCGTAATAAACCCACAGGAAAGAACAGATGCGCATGTCCTTTCCGGCAGGCGCCAGCGTCTCCACGCCGTCGGGGCGGATAAGCGCGATTTCCCCCGGACCCAGCTCCCTGTAATCGCTGTAACCCAGATTGATGTACGCAAAGCTCTCAAAAGAAACGCAGTAAGCGTCTTCTTTATGTCCCAGCACGCAGGGCGTTCGCCCATAGCGGTCCCTGGCGGCGTAGATGCCCTCCTGGGTCATCAAAAGCAGGGTCATAGAGCCGTCCACCGATTCCTGCACATAGCGGATGCCCTCGGCCAGGCTGTCTTTCTTGCAAATCAGGGCCGCAATCAGCTCCGTGGCGTTCACCTGACCATTAGTCATTTCCTGAAAATGGGCAGGCCCGTCTTTGTAAATCTCCCGCAGCAGCTCATCGAAATTGTTGATATTGCCCACTGTGGTGATGGCAAAGCTGCCCAGGTGGGACTGAATCAGGAGAGGTTGGGGCTCAAAATCCGAGATGCACCCGATGCCCAGATACCCCTTAAGCTCACCCACGTCCCGGTCAAATTTGGTGCGGAAGGGAGAGTTTTCAATATTATGAATCGCCCGGTTGAATCCGGCCTCGCCGTAAGTTGCCATGCCGCCTCGTCTTGTTCCCAGATGGGAGTGATAATCCGTACCGTAAAAAAGTTCCAGTACACAGTCTCGTTTTGCCGCTACACCAAAAAATCCACCCATAGATGCTCCTTTTCTGAACTGTAGAATTTTTTTAAAATGTTTATCGTTGTATAGTAAATGCCCATCTTGCGCAGGGCTTGTCCGTCCATTGTTTAAATGACGGAAGTCACTTGTATTATACGGTCTGTGACTGGAATCGGCAACTATTATTTTCCGTTATCCGCCAAAAGAATCGGAAAGCGAATGGAAAAACCGCTTTTTGTGTGCTAAAATAATGGGCGGATTGGAGGGGTTAAGAAAATGAAAAAAGTGGACTTTGAAAATGGCGCAATCCTGAAAAATATCGCGCAGACAGCGCTGCCGATGCTGGCGGCGCAGGTCATCAGCCTTCTCTATAACATCGTGGATCGGATATACATCGGAAGGATTGAGGGCTGCGGCACGCAGGCGCTGGGCGCAATCGGTCTGTGCTTTCCGATTGTCATGCTCATCGGCGGTTTTACAAATATGTTCGGCCTTGGGGGCGCGCCTTTATTCTCCATAGAGCTGGGAAAAGGGGACGAAGAGAAGGCCGGCGCCGTTTTGAACACGGCGTTTCGGCTTGAGATAATCGCGGGCGTAATTCTCATGATATTCTGTGAGATATTTGCTTCCCGGATTTTATCGGTTTTTGGCGCGTCCACAGAGGAGCTTCGGTTTTCGGTTCCTTATATAAGGATATATCTTGTGGGAACAATTTTCACAATGATTTCCACGGGCATGAATCCCTACATAAACGCCCAGGGATATGCCACAATCGGCATGGGCTCTGTGTTAATCGGGGCCGGCGCCAATATTGCGCTGGACCCTCTGTTTATTTTCACATGGGGGTTCGGCGTAAACGGAGCCGCCCTTGCAACCGTGATTGCGCAGTTTTTATCCATGCTGTTTGTTCTCAAATTCTTTCTGGGAGCGAAGAACGCGTTTAAGCTGTCCTTTCAGAAACCTTTTGCCCTTCCTTATGCAAAAGAAATCGTCAGTCTCGGCGTATCGCCTTTCGTCATGCAATGTACGAATTCCATTGTATCGGTATCCTGCAATCGTGTGCTTATGCAAACCGGCGGGGCCCTTTATGTGTCTGTCATGACGATTATTTCCTCGGTCAGGCAGATATTGGATACGCCGATACTGGCAATCGCGGAAGGGGCCTCGCCGATCATTTCCTATAACTATGGAGCGAAAAGACCCCAAAAAGTGCAAAAGGCCATTGCTGTCATGGCGGGAACGGCAATCTTGTACACCTGTCTGATGTGGATGCTCATCGAAAAGTTTCCGCTGTTATTCATAAAAACCTTTAGTGACGACGCCGTTTTGCAGCGGATGGCGCTTCGACCGCTTCACCTGTATTTTTTCGCCTTTATTTTTCAGGCGTTCCAGTATACGGGGCAGACCGTTTTCAAGGCGCTGAATAAAAAGAAGCAGGCCATATTTTTCAGTCTGTTCAGAAAGGTCATAATGGTTGTCCCACTGACGTATTTGCTGCCCTATGCGTTTAAAATGGGGACCGATGGCGTGTTCATAGCGGAGCCGATTTCAAACTGCGTCGGAGGGCTGGCCTGTTTCATAACCATGGCGGCAACGGTTCTTCCAGAGCTGAAAGGGATGGAGGGGAATCATTAGCAGGCGGCAGGGCGATGGATAAGCGGAAATGGGGAATCGAAAAATTCCGGTGTGAAAAAATGGGGCGTATAATCGTTTCAATAAAAGGGTTATTGTCGGAAAAAGGCGGTTATGCTATAATTTTGATATGGGAAAACCATAGAGCCAAAGGCGGCTTTACCCCTCTCATTTTTGGAGGGTTCTAAAAGCCCTCCAGATATCATGCATCATGCCCTTTGGGCGTGAAAGAAAGGAGGGCGGGGCAATGGTTACATATTCGGATCTGATCCAGATAGGTATACTTATTGTTGCCCTTGCAAATTTGATTTATCAGATTTTCAAGGACAGAAAGAAATAGCCGCCACTACTCACAATAGCGACGGCTGATGTAAAAATTAGCTTTTAACTGTTTGGGGTAGAACCGCTTCTACGGTTTTCCCTTTTCTTATGTTTACTATAGCATATCCAGGGGCGGGACGCAAGAATTTTTTCGTGGCCGCATTTCTTCACATAGGAGCGGATAACCGCTCAAAATCACATAAAACCGCCGCTTCATAAAATTTTCACACAATATTAGCGCTCATGCCTTGACAGTGCTAATAACAAGTGTTATATTCTTAATAGAACAGAACAAAGAAACCCTGCAGGCAAGGAGGGATTGCTATGAACATTGCAAAATTTACGCAGAAATCAATACAGGCCGTCCAGGATTTGGAGAAGGCCGCTTATGCATATGGGAACCAGGAGATTGAGCAGGAGCATTTGCTTCACAATCTGTATCATCAGGAGGACAGCCTGATTAAGAAGCTGCTGGAGAAGATGGAAATCCAGCCCCAGGAATTTGAAAAGAGCCTTCAGCAGGCGCTGGAGGCCCGGGTGAAGGTGTCCGGCGGCAGTCTCCATTACGGGCAATATCTGAACAAGGCGCTGGTGGAGGCCGAGGACGAGGCCGCGCAGATGGGGGACGAATACGTCTCGGTGGAGCATTTGTTCCTGTCCATGCTCCGCCACGCCAGCCCGTCCATGAAAAAGCTGTTCCAGGAATACGGGATTACCCGGGAGCGTTTCCTGAAGGCTTTGTCCACCGTGCGGGGCAACCAGCGGGTGGTCAGCGACAATCCAGAGGCCACTTATGACACCTTAAACAAATACGGCCAGGACCTGGTGGAGCGTGCCAGGGAGCAGAAGCTGGACCCGGTGATTGGCCGGGACGGGGAAATCCGCAACATCGTCCGGATTTTATCCAGGAAGACCAAGAATAACCCAGTGCTCATCGGCGAGCCGGGCGTGGGCAAAACCGCGGCGGTGGAGGGCCTAGCCCAGCGGATTGTCCGGGGGGACGTGCCGGAGGGCCTGAAAAACAAGCGGATTTTTTCCTTGGACATGGGAGCGCTGGTGGCCGGAGCCAAGTACCGGGGCGAGTTTGAGGAGCGCTTAAAGGCGGTTCTGGAAGAGGTGCGCAAAAGCGAAGGGGAAATTATCCTGTTCATCGACGAGCTGCATCTGATTGTGGGCGCGGGCAAGTCGGACGGAGCCATGGACGCGGGCAACATGCTAAAGCCCATGCTGGCCAGAGGCGAGCTGCACTGCATCGGCGCCACCACCCTGGACGAGTACCGCCAGTATATTGAGAAAGACCCGGCCCTGGAGCG
Source organism: uncultured Lachnospiraceae bacterium (assembly GCA_948444865.1). Taxonomy (GTDB): domain Bacteria; phylum Bacillota; class Clostridia; order Lachnospirales; family Lachnospiraceae; genus MGBC164599. The sequence continues at coordinate 6,606 of CAOJVE010000035.1, read as the reverse complement.
CAGGTTCCAGCCGGTGTTGGTGGATGAGCCTTCGGTGGAGGACACGATTTCCATCCTCCGCGGCCTGAAGGAACGCTACGAGGTGTACCACGGGGTGAAAATCACCGACGGCGCGCTGGTGGCGGCGGCCACCTTATCCCAGCGGTACATCAGCGACCGTTTCCTGCCGGATAAGGCCATTGACCTGGTGGACGAGGCCTGTGCGCTGATTAAGACGGAGCTGGACTCTATGCCCACAGAGCTGGATGAGATGTCCCGAAAAATCATGCAGATGGAGATTGAGGAGGCGGCGCTGAAAAAGGAAAATGACCGTTTAAGCCAAGACCGGCTGGTAACCTTACAAAAGGAGCTGGCGGAGAGCCGGGACGCTTTCAATTCCAAGAAAGCCCAGTGGGACAATGAGAAAGTTTCGGTGGAAAAAGTCCAAAAAATCCGGGAGCGCATGGAAGAGGTCAACCGGCAGATTGAAAAGGCCACCCAGCATTATGATTTGGAGAAGGTCAGTCAGCTTCAGTATGGGGAGCTGCCCAGGCTTCAGCATGAGCTGGAGCAGGCGGAAGAGCAGATGGCCCATTCGGAGCACAGCCTGCTTCACGAGCGGGTGACGGATGAGGAGATTGCCCGGATTATTTCCCGCTGGACCGGCATTCCCGTGGCGAAGCTGACAGAAGGCGAGCGCAGTAAGATTCTGGCCCTGGAAGATGTGCTCCATCAGCGGGTGGTGGGCCAGGACGAGGCGGTGCGTAAGGTGACGGACGCGATCCTGCGCTCTAAGGCCGGCATCAAAGACCCCACCAAGCCCATCGGGTCCTTCCTGTTTCTGGGTCCCACCGGCGTGGGCAAAACGGAGCTGGCCAAGACGCTGGCGGAAAGTCTTTTTGACGATGAAAACAACATGGTGCGCATCGACATGAGCGAGTACATGGAGAAGCATTCCGTGTCCCGGCTGATTGGAGCGCCTCCCGGATACGTGGGATACGAAGAGGGCGGGCAGCTGACCGAGGCCGTCCGCAGGAAGCCGTACAGCGTGGTTCTTTTTGACGAAATCGAAAAGGCCCACCCAGACGTGTTCAACGTGCTTTTGCAGGTGTTGGACGATGGCCGGATTACCGATTCCCAGGGGCGGACCGTGGACTTTAAGAACACCATACTGATTATGACGTCCAACATCGGCGCTTCCTATCTGCTGGAAGGCATCGACAGCCAGGGGAAAATTCAGGAGGAGTGCGAAAAGCTGGTGATGCGGGATCTGCGCAGCCATTTCCGCCCGGAATTTCTGAATCGTCTGGACGAAGCAATTCTGTTCAGCCCCTTAAGCAAAGAGCATATCGGCCGGATTGTGGACTTGCTGGTGATGGACTTGAACCGCCGTCTGGCGGACCAGGAGCTTACTCTTTCCCTCACCGACCAGGCCAAGGCCCATGTGGTGGAAAACGGCTACGACCCGGTGTACGGCGCGCGGCCTTTGAAGCGGTATCTGCAGAAGACCGTGGAGACTTTGGCGGCGAAAAGCATTTTGTCTGGAAATGTGCGGGCGGGAGATACGCTGACGCTGGATCTGGAAGACGGTCAGCTGGCGTGCCGGTGCGATTTGCATTAGTTCTATAGTGGGATTTTAAGCCAGAGCGCGTTTGAAAAATTGTTCAAGCGCGCTCTGGATTTTTTGTTTATTGGTTTTTGTTTCTTTCGCCCCAGGCGCAGAATTCTTTTAATATGGGGATGAATGATTTGCCTTTTTCCGTCAGGCTATATTCCACTTTCGGAGGAACCTGCGGGTATCGGTGCGCAGGGTCATTCCGTCTTTTTCCAGGCCTTTGAGAGAATCTGTCAGGCAATAGAGAATGGACATTTTGTATTTCCCATTAATCAGGGAGAGCGTAAACCCAAATCCGGTGTCGTCGATCACTTCGTTGTTTATTGGCCTTTTCGACATAACAGACATCTCCTTTTCACTCTACTTTTCTATAGTGTCTATTTTAAAAGTGCGTACTTGTTCTTATTTTATGTACATCATATAATGTAGCCGAAGAAAAGTCAGTAAAGACAGCAGTTTCATAACCGGTATAAATTGCGCTTCAAAAAAACGGTGCAAAAGGAAATGATAGGGGGGGGGGGTAGATGATAGTATGGGATATCTGTTTTTGGTATTTGCGTATACGCCTTACGGCATGTCCGACGCCGTTGGCCTGCTTTCTTATGCTATGGGAAGCAATGCTTACAATCTTGCTTTTCTCAACAGCGCACTTCCGCTTCCGATTATAGTAGGCATTATGTGCCTGACAAAGCAAAATATCCGCTTTGGCAAAAGAACTTTATTTGTGGCGGTTTTTCTGGGTGCGCTTTCGGCGACGGCAACGCTTATGATGAATTTATCTTATGTGATGATCGGGGTGGGCATGGGGCCCATGCTGCATATGAGCCATACGCTGGTGACGACTTTTGGCGAGGCCGCTATTTTGAAGCGGAGGCCTGCTCTTGATAATTGGACATACGTCTGTTCGTTTGTTATCGCTGATGCAAGTGCAGTTTTACACATTGGCCACAGCGGCTTTGGCGGCGCTTTTATTTGGGCAGAGCGCCCATCGAATCACATTGGCGCATTTACCGGCGGCCGCATGGGGAATCTATGGGTTCTGGGCGCTGAGCGCTGGGCGAAAATTTTGCAGCGTTTCTGTTTGTGCAGCTGGGAGTCCGCCGCGCCAGTGCAGCGGCCGGCTCCATTATAGGTTCGCTGGAGCCGGTGACAAGCGCGGTTCTTGGCGTGTTCCCGCTGCATGAAACGATGACATTTTTGAAGCTTCTGGGCTGTATGTTAATCGTTGTGGGCATATCCATAGAGCCGTTTTGTTCTTTGAGAAATCAATCTCGTGATAGGATTGGGTGAGTTTTTTTCGACGGCTATTTGCGGGAGGGCTTATGCGCAATCTGCGTCTGCACGCCCATGGGGGTGTTCTGAAGGGTGATGTTAAGGCTGTGCAGCGCCAGGATTTTCCGGGTCAGAAATAAGCCCAGTCCCCGATGCTTATCTGCCGAGCTGCGGCTCTTGTCCCCGGTGTAGAACATGTCAAAGGCGTGGGCGAGCTGTTCTTTTGTCAGCGGCTCGGCGGTATTTTCGATGGCGCAGCCTCTGGCGTTTGTCTCAATGCGGACGCTGCCGCCGGGTGGGCTGTAGAGGACGGCGTTGGATAAAAGATTCGCCATGGCTTTTGCCAGATAACCGGGGTCGCCGTCTATGCGAAAGTCTTCGCGGCAGTCGCACTGTATCTGAAGGTTTTTTTCCTGAATCATGGGCGCAAGCCGCTCAAGCTGTTGTTGGATGAGCGCGTGCATGGATACGATTTCCCTTTGCAGGGTCAGATGTTCCGCGTCCATTTTGGACAGGTCAATCATCTCCGTTACCAGGCGGTCGATTTCCTCGGTCTGGCCGATAATCTGGGACAGGTAGTATTCCCGTTTGCGCTCCATGTGGCCTTCCTGGAGGTTTTCGGCGAATCCCCGGATGATTCCCAGGGGCGTTTTCAGCTCGTGGGCCATGGCGTTGGTGAAATCCCGGCGCATTTCTTCCAGGGCGGCGCGCTGCCGATAGGTCCGATTGGTCACGTAGAGGACTTTTGCGATGCAGGCGATCATCAGCGCCAGGCCGGCCAGATATTCGTATTTCAGATAGTTCATGGCCGCCAGCCACGGATGGCTCTCGAAGCGCAGCTCGGCGTAGCAGTCTAGCTGGGAGTCCTCTTCTTCGTCGGTCCATATATAAGTATACAGGCGGTCTTTGGTCTTAATTTTGTAGGAATCTTTGGCAAATTCTGTCAGCATGCGCTCGATTTCACCAGAGGAGATCTGGATTTGCCGGTCAAATGCCTGCAGGTATTCGCTTTTGCTCCAGCGCCGCCACTGGTCAGGCCCGCCGAAGAGCAGGTAGGGAAATAAAAGGCTGGCCTCCTGGACGCTGGTCTGCTTTTCGTCCCATGTTTTCTTGTCCGCGTCTGGATAATTCTGCTGCCAGACCACTTCGCTGTGGGTTTCCGCGTAGGAGATTCCCTGCTCGTTTTCGTAGGAGTAGTTGGTCCGGGTGACCGGGTCTTCATAAGGTTCGGCATTTTCGGACTCCTTTTCCCAGGTGACTTCCTGCACCAGAATCTGGCATAATTCCCCCGAGTTCTTGGAGGCGCGCGTCAGGAAGCGGTATCTGGGCGGCGCTGCCGACGGGGCGAAGCTGTCCTGGGAGCTCTGCCCGTATTTTGCCAGAACGGCTTTCTCCTCCTGGGTTAAATGTTCCAGTGTGTGAAAGTTGTAGCTGGTTTTCGTCTCTTCCGTAAATGAGTTATTGCCCACCCGTTCCTGGGTTTTGGCCAGGAGGCGTCCGTCGGTCTGGTAGAAGGCCACGGAAAACTGCTGGTATGGCCCGGAGGTCTCTGCCGAGGCCATCTGGGAGGCTATGTAGCCGTAATAATCCTTGTCTTTTTCAGCATTCGAGTCGTACTGTGCCTGCCGCTGGACGGCGGAAAGTCTGAGGCTTGCGTTGTTTTTAAATTCTTCGGCGTATTTCGCCGCCATCAGATAGGTGGCAAGGCCCATGCTCACAAAATACAAAATCGCGAAGCCTGTCACCACGGGCTGCCAGATTTTTCTTCTTCTTTTTTTTCTCATGGCATTACCTCCATACGGTAGCCAAATTTGCGCACGGTCTGAATGACGCAGCCGCAGGCGCCAATGGCTTTTCTCAGTTTCTTGATGTGGTTGTCCACCACCCGCTCGCTGCCGTCAAAATCATAGCCCCAGAAGCGGATTAAAAGCTGTTCCCGGCTGAAAATCCGTCCGGGGTTTTCCAGAAAGAAAAGCAGCATTTCGTATTCTTTTGGCGGAAGATGGACGGGGATTTTCTTGTTCCATATCTGGTGGGCGCGCAGGTCGATTTCCAGCTCTCCTGCCCGCATCCGCTGGTCTGTGTCTGCGGCCGAAGCGCGTTTTAAAAGGGCCAGCGCCTTGGCGTAGAGGACCGGCAGGGAAAAAGGCTTGGTTACGTAGTCGTCCGCGCCCAGGGCATAGCCGTTTAGCTCGTCTTCCTCCAGCACGCGGGCGGTGATGAAGATAATGGGAATGTCGCTGGTTTCCCGGATTTTGCCGCACAACGTGAATCCATTCATTTCCGGCATCATCACGTCCAGCAGCGCAAGATGGAAGCTGTTTCGCGCCAGAAGCTCCAGTGCCTCTTCGCCGTTACTGGCCGTCTGCGTCTGCCAGCCCTTGCCGGTGAAATAGTCGGCGATGGCTTCCTGCATCAGTGGGTCGTCTTCTGCGATTAGAAGTTTTCGGTTCATGGGGAATCCTCCTTTTCAGATTGTGTTTCACAATTACTTATTGTATTTTAGCGGGGAAATGTATCTTTTGGGTATCCATTTTAGATGTTTGTTGATAAAGAGGATGGTTTTTCGTATGATAAGTAAGAAAGTTCCAGAAAAATCGGGGAGTCTGGTTAGATAAAATTTTATGTCTGTGGACAAATGGGGGCGTGGACGAACTGCCCTGCCATTTCAGGGAATTACTTTATGGCGGGGACCCGTTCAATAGCGAAACAGAAATATTCGTGCAAAGCGGCCTGCATTATATGGGGTAAAAGCTTGGTCAGCTATTTCCGCCGTCTCTTTGACGCAGGGCGGAATCGTAAACAAACAGAAATATGTGTGATTTTTCTGCGGACTGGCGTATGAATCTAGTTGAGGGAATTCAGATTGAAAGGGCCATATACATGCCTCTTTCGTCAATTACAGATCGATCTGCCCAGCGATATCTGAAAAATCAATATACAAATCTTCGTAAATGTTGGCTTTGATTTTATCCTGGAATGTGTGCGCCTTCGGTTTGAGATGCTCCTGTTCCAGGTAATAGACGAATATACTTTCGCCGTGGGGGTCAACAATCCAGTATTCCCTCACGCCGGCATTTGCATAAAGATTCAGCTTGCGTATATAATCATTGTTGGAATTGCCGGGAGACACAATTTCAATAATCCAGTCGGGCGCGCCGGTGCATCCCCGATCTGTGAGTTTGCCGCGTTCGCAGATTACGCTTATGTCTGGCTCCACGATATCGTTCTTGTCCTGCTGCAGTTTGACTGCGAATGGGGCGGGATAGACACGGCAGCCGCCGTTTTTGGAGCGTATATAGATATTTATTTCAGTGATTAAGAAATTTAAAATTTCCTGATGTATGCGGCTTGGCGCGGCCTGGTAATAAATCTGCCCGTCGATTAACTCTGCCCGTACGTCTTCTGGAAGATTGTAATAATCGGATTCCGTATAGCTTTTTTTCTGTGCGAATGCCTGAGCCATGTCAATGCCTACCTTTCAATAATAAAAAGCGAATGATTATATCTCTCGCCTCGCGACGGATGTCTTTGAGGATTTTTCCTTTATAACTAGTTTGGTTTTTTAGTATATAGAATGTGTGTCGGTTTGTCAATGGCTGTATTTCTGAAAATAAAATTTTCTTCTTTTTTAATAATTATTTAAATAATTAATTATATCGTCAGTTTGTCTGTTTATAATTCTTAATAAAGTATAAAATAACCAAAACCTCTTGGTATATTGGTTTAAATGGATTAAT
>CAOJVE010000034.1 GCA_948444865.1 uncultured Lachnospiraceae bacterium | reverse complement strand
AGAATTTGAAGACATCAGCATTGTCTGCACCTCTCCCAGCAAAACCTTCAACCTTGCCGGCCTGACGCTGTCCAATATTTTTATCCCGAACCGTGCGCTTCGGACGAAGTTTTGCAGAGAACTGGACGCCGCGGGCATAAGCCAGCTGGGCGTTATGGGGCTTGTGGCGTGCGAAGCCGCGTACAGTAAGGGGGAAAAGTGGTATCGGGGGATGCTCTCCTATGTGGCAGAAAACATCGCGTTTACCAGGAAATACGTGGAGGAAAACCTGCCCGGCGTGGGCATGACCGAGCACGAGGGCACGTACCTTGTATGGTTGGACTTCCGGGGCGCAGGCCTTTCGGTGGACGAACTGGAAGAGCGGATTATACATAGAGCGAAGCTGTGGCTGGACAGCGGGAAAATCTTTGGCCAGTGCGGAAGGGGTTTCCAGAGGGTGAACATTGCCTGTCCGAGAAGCGTGCTGGCGGAAGCGTTGGATAGGCTGAAAAAGGCCGTGCGGGAGTAAAGATGGTGGTAAGGCATTGGGAAATCCTATCACAGATAAAAGGAAGAATCTATGGCCGTAACCGTAGAAATCGGTTGACAAAAGAACTCGGCAAAAGTATAATGAGAAGTATAAAAACATATAAAACATATATGATAAATATGTATTAAGAAAGGGGCAGGACAATGAGTCAGATTAAAGAAAGCGCACTGGAATTAATTGGGAAGACGCCCATACTGAAGCTGAACGGATACGCAAAAAAAGCCAACATAACAGAGGCGACGATTCTTGCAAAACTGGAGTATTTTAATCCGGCAGGTTCCGTTAAAGACCGTATCGCGTTGGCGATGATTGAAGACGCGGAAAAGAAAGGCTTGCTAAAGGAAGGGGCGACCATTATCGAGCCCACAAGCGGAAACACGGGAATCGGCCTCGCGGCGGTGGCGGCGGCAAAGGGATACCGGGCCATTCTGACCTTGCCGGATACCATGAGCGTGGAAAGGAGAACTCTTTTAAAAGCATACGGCGCAAAGCTGGAGCTTACAGAAGGTGCCAAAGGGATGAAAGGAGCCATCGCAAGGGCGGAAGAGCTTTCCAGGGAGATTGAAGGCTCGGTGATTTTAGGGCAGTTTGTAAATCCTGCGAATCCGGCCGTGCACAAGGCGACCACCGGCCCGGAAATCTGGGAGCAGACGGAAGGCAAGGTTGACATTTTTGTGGCCGGCGTGGGAACCGGCGGAACCATCACGGGCGTGGGAGAATATTTAAAAGAACAAAATCCCAATGTGAAAATCGTGGCGGTTGAACCCGCGGGAAGCCCGGTTTTGTCAAAAGGAACCCCGGGCGCGCATAAAATCCAGGGAATCGGGGCAGGCTTTGTGCCAGACGTGCTGGACACAGAGATCTATGACGAGATCATAGCCGTTGAAAATGAGGATGCGTTTGAGGAGGCCAAAGTTTTTGCGGTCAGCGAAGGGATTCTGGTGGGAATTTCTTCAGGCGCGGCGCTGAAGGCGGCGGCGGTCCTGGCCGACCGGCCGGAAAATAAGGGGAAGACGATCGTGGCGCTGCTCCCGGACTCCGGAGACAGATATTTATCCACCCCATTGTTTGGCAATGATTAAAAGGTAACTGCGACAAAATAGACAAAATGACGGAGCGCGCCCACAGCGTCACCGGCATCGACATTCACCCGGGCGCGGCAATCGGAAAATATTTCTTCATAGATCACGGAATGGGAGTTGTTATAGGGGGAACTTTTAATCGGTTTTCGCCGCAGCGCCCATCTTGCCTGGACGGCGCATACGTGTTAAAATAGGTGCATGAGAAATCATGGATAAAGGAGGGCGCGGCATGTATCTGATCGGAATCGATCTGGGCACCACAGGCGTGAAAGCCGTGATTTTCACTGAGGAAGGGCAAATCGCCGCCATGGAATACGAGGCGTACCGCCAGGAATCGGTAAAAGGAAAGCGTCAGCTTTATGCGACGGCCCTGTGGGAGAGCTGTGAGCGGGTCCTGGCGGCGGCTCTTGCGCGATGCCCGTCTCAGGAAGAGGGCGCTTTATGCGTGTCGTCTTTTGGCGAAGGCTTCGTGTGTCTGGACGGGGAAGGCCGGGAGTTAAGCCCGGTGATGCTTTTGACCGACGACCGGGGCCAGGAAGAATTTGACCGATTAATCGAGCGTCTGGACCCTGAGAGGGTCACGGCGATCACCGGGTTAAAGCCCCACAATTCCTATTCCCTGTCGAAAATTCTGTATCTGCAGGCCCACTGTCCAGACGTTTACGCGCGGACCCGGCATATTCTGCTGATGGGCGATTATCTGTATTATAAGTTGGGCGGGGCGTATGTGACCGATTACTCCATGGCCTCCCGGACGATGCTGTTTGACGTACATAAGAAGCGGTGGGACCCCTGGCTTTTGGAAAAGGCGCAGGCAGACGGCGGACTCTTTTCCCGCCCGGCGCAGGGCGGGACGGCGGTGGGCGAAGTCTTGCCAAAAGTGGCCAGAAGGCTTGGCCTGCCGAGGAAAACCATGCTGGTGATGGGCGGCCATGACCAGCCGGTGGCGGCGGCAGTCAGTCGGGGAAAGACCGCGTATACCATGTGCTCCATGGGCACGTCAGAGTGCATAACGCCGATTTTAAAGGAGCCGCTGCCGGACAGCCACATCCAGGCCTGGGGCCATCCCAACGAGCCTTTTATGGAAGCGGGTACATACAACACGCTGGCCTATAACGTTACATCCGGGCTGCTGGCCCAGTGGGCCGCCCAGGTGTTTGCGTCCGGTGAAAACCGGCCTTATGAGATTCTGGAGCGGGAGATGCCCCAGGCGCCCACCCGAATCCTGGCGCTGCCCTATCTTCACGGCAGCGGCACGCCTTATCTGGATTCCAGCGCCCGGCTGTCACTGGTGGGAGTGGATGAGACGGCCCGCCGGGGGGACATTTACCGGGGATTGCTGGAAGGACTGTGCATGGACCAGCGGCTGAACATTGAGAAGCTGGGCGGGGACAAGATAGAGGACGCGGGGCTTTTGGCAACCGGAGGCGCCAGCCGCTCGAAGGCGTGGCTTCAGATTAAGGCGGACGTGCTGGAGCGGCCCGTTCATCGTCTGGTCTGTGGCCAGGCAGGGGCATTGGGCTGCGCCATACTCTGCGCGGTGGCCGCGAAGATTTACCCGTCACTTCAGGACGCGGCCCAGGCCATGGCGCAGACAGAAGCGGCGGCGGAGCCCAGACGGGAAGAAAGCCGGTTTTACCGGGAGAAATTTGAGATTTATCAGACGCTTTATGAGGACTGCAAAAGGGCCAATGCCTATGCGGCGGCATCGCAAGAAGGAGGAAATGCGATATGTTAGTAACGATGGAAAGTGTTTTGGATTACGCGGAAGCCAATCAGTGCGCCATCGGCGCGTTTAACGTAACCACATTGGAGGGGATTATGGCCACGCTGGAGGCCGCGGAGGAATTGAAGCAGCCGGTGATTCTGCAATTTGCCCAGGTGCATGAGGCTTTGATTTCCATTCACACGCTGGGTCCGATTATGGTGATGATGGCGGAGCGCGCCAGCGTGCCGGTGTGCGTGCATCTGGATCACGGCGAAGATCTGGATTATATTAAGAGATCCCTGGACATGGGCTTCACTTCCGTGATGTACGACGGCTCTGTGCTGGATTTTGAGAAAAACGTGGCCAACACCCGTATGGCGGTGGAAATTGCGCTCGAGTATGGCGCGTCGGTGGAAGCGGAAATCGGTTCCATGGGCCGGGAAGAATTCGGCAGCGTGGGCGCCGAGGGGGAAGCGGTGGCGTCTTTGTACACAGACCCGGACGAAGCCCAGGAGTTCGTGGAGCGCACAGGGATTGACGCGCTGGCCTGCTCCTTCGGAACGGTCCACGGCCTGTACCTGACCGAGCCGAAGCTGGACTTTGACATCATCAGCGCCATCCGAAAGAAAGCACACATTCCGGTGGTGATGCACGGCGGTTCCGGCGTAAGCGCGGAGGATTTCCGGCGGTGCATCGAAAGAGGCGTGCGCAAAATCAATTATTACACCTACGCGGCCAAAGCCGGCGGCCAGGCGGTGAAAGACCAGTGCGCGGCTGAAGAAGATATCGTATACTTCCACGACGTGGCCATTTGGGGAAAAGAAGCCATGAAGGCGGATGTGCGGGAGGCTATGAAAGTATTCGCCTCTTTGGCGTAAGATGCGCCGTCTGCCAAACGATGCGAAAGAAAGGAGTCTGCCATGCACGAAAAAAAGAACGAAGAATGCCTGATCTGCAAAGAGCGTCTGGTATATCTGGAGACTGCCGAGGAGATGAAATGCGCCCTCTGTCAGAAAGTCGAAATCAGCAACTGCCGCTGCGCCAGCGGACATTATGTCTGCAGTGAGTGCCATATGGCGGGCATGGATAGTTTTCTGGGAGTCTGCCTGAACGAAACTTCCAGGAATCCCATTGAAATTCTGGACAAACTGATGAATCTGCCTTTCTGTCATATGCACGGCCCCGAGCATCATATTCTGGTTGGCGCCAGTCTGTTAACGGCGTTTAAGAACGCTGGCGGCGAGACGGAGTTGCAGCTGGCCCTGCTGGAGATGCAGAGCCGCGGCCGTCAGGTTCCGGGCGGCATCTGCGGTTTATGGGGCAGCTGCGGCGCCGCCGTCAGCGCTGGCATTTGCATTTCAATTCTAACCGGTTCCAGCCCGTTATCCACTAAGACCTGGGGCTGGTGCAACGAGATGACCTCCCGCGTTTTGGCCCGTGAGGCTAAGATTGGCGGCCCGCGCTGCTGTAAGCGCAATTCCCGGATCGCCATCCTGGAGGCGGCAGACTTCATCGGTGAAAAGCTTGGCGTCGAGCTGGAAAAGCCCGAAAAGATCGGCTGCGACTGGTTCAGAAAAAACAACCAGTGCATCCACGAACGTTGTCCTTTCTATTCCGAAAACGATAAGTAAAATTAAAACTGCCGGCACAGTTGCCTTCATTTACAAAATATGGTATGGTAGAGGGCGTGGCGGCAGGAAGACCTGCGCCGAATAAAGAAAGAAGGTGAAACTGTGGTTGAGTTAGATGAGTTTAAGGCGATTTTAAATTCTTACACAGAGCCATTGGTGGAAGTGAGGGATTCACTTTAACCTGGCTGTCAAAGAGAAGCGAATCGAAGAATTAGAACGGGAGATGGAGGCGCCCGATTTCTGGGACGACCCGCAGCGTTCCCAGGAGATGACCAAGGAGCTGAAGCGTCTGAAAGACGATCTGGAAACATACCAGAAGCTGAAAGGGCAGATGGAGGACATGGAAACCTTGATCGAGATGGGATACGAGGACCAGGACCCGGACGTGATCCCGGAGATTCGGGAAATGCTGGATGAATTTCAGGAAGCCTTCGAGGCCATCCGCATGAAGACGCTGCTGTCCGGCGAGTACGACGCAAGCTCCGCCATCGTCACCCTTCACGCGGGGGCGGGCGGCACGGAATCCTGCGACTGGGCCAGTATGCTCTACCGGATGTTTACCCGCTGGGGAGAGCGAAAAGGCTTTGACATAGAAGTTTTGGATTATCTGGACGGGGACGAGGCGGGCATCAAGTCCGTGACCTTCGAGGTGAAAGGGGAAAACGCCTACGGTTATCTGAAGTCGGAAAAAGGCGTGCACCGGCTGGTGCGCATATCGCCCTTTAACGCGGCGGGCAAGCGCCAGACCTCCTTCGTATCCTGCGACGTGATGCCGGACATCGAAGAAGACCTGGACATCGAAATCAAAGACGACGACATCCGTATCGACACCTATCGGTCCAGCGGCGCCGGCGGCCAGCACATCAACAAGACCTCGTCGGCCATCCGCATCACCCATTTTCCCACGGGAATTGTGGTACAGTGTCAGAACGAGCGCTCCCAGCATATGAATAAAGATAAAGCGATGCAGATGTTAAAAGCCAAACTGTACCTGTTAAAGCAGCAGGAAAATCAGGAAAAGCTTTCAGGCATCCGGGGAGAAGTTACGGAAATCGGCTGGGGAAACCAGATCCGTTCCTATGTGATGCAGCCCTATACGATGGTAAAAGATCACAGGACGGGCCAGGAGATCGGCAACGCGGAGGGCGTGCTGGACGGCAATCTGGACCCGTTTATCAACGCATATTTGAAATTCATGGCTACTGCACAGTAGTGAAAAGATATGGGCGTGGGGGAATGCCTCCTGCGCCCATCTTGCATTTGGAACGAATTGCCAAACGAATGGGGCGCAGAACATAGAATTTTGTAGAAAAAAAGGCTTGCGAAGCGGCGAAGAGTGTGCTAATATATCTTTCATTGGGAAACAAATGTATTTGATATACAAACAAAGGAAGGCGCAGTATATGGAAAATGTACAGAAACGCCAGAAATATTATGTGATCCGGGAGAAAGCGGTCCCGGAAGTGCTGGCGCTGGTGGTGGAGGCCAAGAAGCTTTTGGAATCCGGCAAAGCGGAGACAGTGCAGGAAGCCACGGATATGGTGGGAATCAGCAGAAGTTCTTTTTACAAATACAAAGACGACATATTCCCCTTCCACGCGGAAACCAGAGGGAAAACCATCACTTTCATCATACAGATGGACGATAAGCCGGGCCTTCTGTCCGATGTGCTGGCGGCCATTGCGCGTTTTCATGGAAATATTCTGACCATACACCAGAGCATTCCCATAAACGGAGTGGCCATGCTCACGCTGAGCGTGGATATCCTACCGGGCGCCGGGGATGCGGAGGCCATGGTGGAAGATATCGAACAGCGGCAGGGCATTCACTATTTAAAAATATTAGGAAGAGAATAAAAAACAGAGTGTAATTTAAAAGACGAAAGGGGATTTGACAGATGAAATATGCAGTGATTTTAGGGGACGGCATGGCAGACGAACCGGTGGAGGCTTTAGGCGGCAAGACGCCGCTGGCCTATGCGAAAACGCCGGCGATGGATGAGCTGGCCGCAAAAGGAGAGATCGGTCTGGTGCACACTATACCGGAAGGGATGCATCCGGGCAGCGACACCGCGAACCTGTCGGTTCTGGGCTACAACCCACGGCAGTATTACACCGGCCGTTCCCCGCTTGAAGCTTTAAGCATCGGCGTGGATATGAAAGAGGGCGACGTGGCCCTTCGCTGCAACATGGTCACGCTGACCGAGGACGACGCGCCGTATGAAGAGCAGACCATATTAGATCACAGCTCCGGCGAGATCAGTACCGAAGACGCGCGGGTTCTCATGGAAGCGGTGACCCGCGAGCTGGCCGACGAGAACTACCAGTTCTATGTGGGCACCGGCTACCGTCACTGCCTCATCTGGAGCAACGGAACCGTGGCGGAGCTGACCGCGCCCCACGACGTGCTGGAGCAGAAGATCGGCCAGTATCTGCCCAAAGAGGAAAAGCTTCTGGAAATGCAGAAGAAAAGCTATGAGATTTTGAAAAACCATCCGCTGAACAAGGAGCGCAAGGCCAAAGGCTTGAATCCGGCCAACAGCTTCTGGTTCTGGGGCGCGGGCACCAAACCGGCGCTGTCCTCTTTTTCAGACGCCCATCAGAAAAAAGGCGCGATGATCTCCGCCGTGGATCTGTTAAAGGGAATCGCCGTGGGCGCCGGCATGGAAAATATCATTGTAAAAGGCGCCAACGCGGGGCTGGACACCAACTATGAGGGAAAAGCCCAGGCGGCGGTAAAAGCGCTGACCGAGGACGGCTGCGATTTTGTGTATGTGCATGTGGAGGCGCCCGACGAGATGGGCCACCAGGGCAGCGCCGAGCGGAAAATAAAAGCCATCGAATACCTGGATCAGCGGGTCATCCGCCTGGTAAAAGAAGGGCTTGAGAAAGCGGGCGAGGACTTCCGGATGCTGATTATGCCCGACCATCCCACGCCGGTGCGTCTGCGCACCCACACCAGCTCCCCGGTTCCGTACCTGCTCTACGACAGCACGGCTCCCCAGAATCATACATGGAAGTACCAGGAAGATCAGGCCCAGGAGAGCGGCAACCAGGTTGCCCATGGGTGGGATATGATGAAATATTTGTTTCAGGAAAATTAAATCAGGCGCAGGCCTGTTGAGATAGAGGAGAGAGGCATGTTAATTGTAAAGAAATTTGGAGGGACATCCGTTGCCAATAAGGAGCGGATTTTCAATGTGGCCAAACGCTGCATAGAAGACTATAAAAAGGGACACGATGTGGTGGTCGTTTTGTCAGCGATGGGGAAATATACCGACGAGCTGGTGGACATGGCGCAGGATATCAACCCCAAGCCCCCCAAAAGGGAAATGGATATGCTGTTCACCATCGGCGAACAGATGTCCGTGGCGCTGATGGCGATGGCGTTGAATCAGTTAGGCGTACCGGCGGTTTCCCTAAACGCTTTCCAGGTGACGATGCACACCACCAGCGCGTACGGGAACGCCCGTCTGAAACGGATCGACACAGAGCGGCTTCTCACAGAGCTGGAGAGCCGGAAAATCGTGGTGGTGACTGGATTTCAGGGAATTAACAAATACGACGACTACACGACGCTGGGGCGCGGCGGTTCCGACACCACGGCGGTGGCGCTGGCGGCGGCTCTTCGCGCGGACGCCTGCGAGATTTACACGGACGTGGACGGCGTTTACACAGCGGACCCCAGGCTGGTGCCGACAGCCAGGAAATTAAAGGAGATCACCTACGACGAAATGCTGGATCTGGCCACGCTGGGGGCCGGCGTGCTGCATAACCGTTCCGTTGAGATGGCCAAGAAATACGGCGTAACGCTGGTTGTGCGTTCAAGTATGAATAATGAAGAAGGAACTGTGGTAAAGGAGGATGTAAACGTGGAGAGAATGCTGGTAAGCGGAGTGGCGCTGGACAGAAAGGCAGACCGGGTGGCTATTATCGGGCTCAAGGATGAACCGGGAATCGCCTTTAAGGTGTTTGACTGTCTGGCTAGAAAGAATATCAATGTGGACGTGATCTTGCAGTCCATTGGCCGGGATGGCACCAAGGACATTTCCTTTACCGTGGACGACGAGGATATCGAAGAGACCGTGGCGACGCTGCAGGAAAATAAAGCGCGCCTGGATTTCGACCGCATCGAGAGCGAGACGAAGATCGCCAAGCTGTCCATCGTGGGCGCGGGCATGATGAGCAATCCGGGCGTGGCGGCGAGAATGTTCGAGACGCTGTACAACGCCAACGTGAACATCAACATGATTTCCACATCGGAAATCCGCATCACAGTTCTCATCGAGGAGTCCCAGGGAGAGCGCGCCATCAAGGCGGTGCATGACGCGTTTGGACTGGCGGATTAATTTTTTTACATGGACAGATGAAAGACGCAAAGCAGCGCGTTTTTCACTGCCCAGTTGGCCAGGATGACCGCGACGGTTCCATAGAGATACCCATTGTGAAAAGCCATGCCCCGGGCGCGTTTCAAAGGCCATTTTCCCGCCGCGGCGTTTAAAAGCCTTGCGCGGCGGGAAGCGCCGGGGCGTTTGGCGGCGATGGAAATAAGCGCCAGCAGGTTGCGGCAGGCGTAGACGAAGTAGAGAGCCGCGCCGTAAAGCACGACCGGATGGTAGATCAGGGAGCGCAAAAACTGTCCGCGCAGCAGGGCGATGAAAGCGCGGGTGCCCCCGCAGCCCGGGCAGTACAGTCCGGTCAGCCTCAAAAAGACGCAGGGCGGAACCGGGATGCGCAAGGCCCAGACTGCAAACGCCAGCCCTCCAAAAGCCGCGGCCAGCGCCAGGCTGGTCAAAAAAATTTTCTTTTGTTCTGCATTTTCCATTCTATTCATAAACTTTTTCTAAAATTCTTTTTTTCAGGTGAATTTCAGTATAACATATTTATGCGCCATTTGCATTAATCTCAAAATGTTGTTATAATTATCCATAGAATAAGGCGTGTGCAGATAAAGGAGGAACGAATGAAATACACAGGAAAAGAACTGAAGCTCCGGGCCAGGGAGAGCATGAAGGGCAACTATCTGGTTCCGGTTCTGGCCACCGTGAGCATTGCAATGCTCGCCTTTACATTCACCTGTATCGGCTCAATGCTTTTCGGAGGGAATACCACGCTTTCCATGGTTCTAAGCCAGCTGATCAGCCTGATTTTCTCGCTGATTCTGTCGGTCTTCACGGCGGGCGTATGCTATATTTACCTGAACATAGGCAGAAAAAAACCATACAGCATGAACGACATTTTCTACATGTTCCACCAGAGTCCTGACCGGGTCATCGTGGTCTGCTTCGTGCTGACCCTGATCAATATGGCATGCTCAACGCCAGTGTACATGGTGCAGGGCCTGGTACTGCGGGCGAAGACCCCAGAAGAGCTCCTGCGGGTGTTTCCGATTTTGATGGGGGCCTCGTGCCTTTCCATGGTCCTGAGCCTGTTCGTCACGCTGCCATTTGCGTTCTCTTATATGCTGCTGGTGGACGATCCCCAGATGAGCGCGGGGGACGCGTTAAGAGGCAGCGTGTCCCTGCTGCGGGGAAACAAGCTGCGTTTGTGTAAACTGTACGTCAGTTTTGCAGGCATGGGCGCGCTGGTGGCGTTGTCCGGGTTTGTGGCCTATATATGGGTGGAGGCGTACATGCAGGCGACTATGGTGCAGCTCTACATGGAATTAAACGGCGAGCTGGAGGAGTCGCGGCAGGCGTGCGCCAAAGAGGAGGCAGACCTGTTTGAGCCTGTGGAAACAAACGATTATAATGCAGAGGCATGAGAAAAGGAGGGCATAAGATGGATGAGAAAACGTTAAAGGAATATGCCTATGATGAGGCGGCCGGGCAAAACGCGCCGCCGCCAGAGGACGCGCCGCAGTCAGGGGAGACGCCTGACGCAGAGGCGCCGCAAAGCGCCGAGAGTCCGAATGAGGCGACGCTCCAGGATATTGAGAACCAAAAAGAGGATGCGCCGTCGCAGTACAGTGAAGGCCAGGGCGCGGACGCGTTTTCCCCATACAGCGGGAACCCGAATGCAGGAGCGCCATTGAATCTTAGCAAGGATAGCGATTCCAATACAGGCGGAGGCGCCCGCCCGGGCGCGTCATCTGCAAATCAGGAGCAAAGCGGCGACCCGGGAACGTCATCGGGATACGGCCAGCAAGCCGACCTGGGAACGCCGCCGGGATACAGCCAGCAGGGTCCGGGAACGCCGCCGCCGGGATATGGGCCGCAGGCCGGCCCGGGAATGCCGCCGCCCGGCTACGGAGGAAACAGTTGGCAAAACGGCCCCTCCGGCTCCGGTCCGGGAAACGGTCCCCAGGGTTATGGTCCGGGCGCGCCGCCGCCGAATTATGGGAGAAACAACTGGCAGCAAGCGCCGCCGCCCGGCTATGGCTACAGAAAGCCCAACCAAGGCGGCTACAATCCCTACAATGGCCCGAAGAAAAGCAACAACATGGCGCTTGCGTCGCTGCTTTTGGGGATTATGTCCATTGTGCTGTGCTGCTGCGGAGGCTTCGGGGTCATCCTGGGCGCGGTGGGAATCGTGCTTGCCATTTTGTCCCGAGGAAGCGAGCCCATGGAAACCAACGCTAAAGTCGGCATAGGCCTGTCCATCGGCGGCATCGTTCTGGGCATCCTGATTCTGATCATGTCCTTTGCGGCAATGGGAAGCGATCAGTTCCGCAATGAGATGAACCGGAACGGTTACGGGAATTACGAGAGTTACCGGCATTATTTCGAGCACGGCGGCTTATAAAACAGAGAGGGAATACATGGATCTTATACAAATAATCGCGCAGGAGCTGCAGGTGAGGCGGCAGCAGGCGGAGGCGGCCGTGAGTCTGATCGACCAGGGCAATACGATCCCTTTTATCGCCAGATACCGGAAAGAAGCCACCGGCTCGCTAAACGACGAGCAGCTCCGTCTTCTGCACGAGCGTCTTATTTACCTGAGAAATCTGGAGGAAAAAAAGGAGCAGGCCCTAAACGGCATTGAAAGCCAGGGGAAATTAACGCCAGAATTAAAAGAAAAGATTCTGGCGGCGCAGACATTGGCGGTGGTGGAAGACTTATATCGCCCCTACCGCCCCAAGCGGAGAACGCGGGCGACCATCGCCAGGGAAAAAGGCCTGGAGCCGCTGGCGGCGCTGATCCGCGCGCAGAACGCGAAACGCCCCATTGAGGAGGAAGCGAAAGCGTACCTGTCAAAAGAAAAGGAAGTCCATACCGTGGAAGAGGCCGTCGCCGGCGCCAAGGACATTTTGGCAGAGCAGATTTCCGAGGAGGCCGAGTACCGCATCTACATCCGAGACGCCGCTAAAAACAAAGGCGTTCTCCAGTCGTCGGCCAAAGACAAAGAGGCGAAGAGCGTCTACGAAATGTATTATGATTTCCAGGAGCCGGCGCCGAAACTGGCGGGGCACCGGGTGATGGCCTTAAACCGTGGCGAAAAAGAAAAAATGCTCACGGTTAAGTTGGCCATGCCGGAGGAGGAGATGCTCCGCTATCTGGAAAAACAGGCAATTGTCCGGGAAAACCCCTACACCTCCCCCATCTTGCGAGAGGCAGCGGCGGACAGCTATAAGCGCCTGATCGCCCCGGCCATCGAGCGGGAGGTGCGCGGCGAGCTGACAGAGAAGGCGGAAGACGGAGCCATTCAGGTATTCGGCAAAAACCTTGCGCAGCTTCTCATGCAGCCGCCCATCGCAGGCCAGACCGTGCTGGGCTGGGACCCGGCCTTTCGCACCGGCTGCAAGCTGGCGGTCGTGGATCCCACAGGAAAAGTCCTGGACACGGCTGTGATTTACCCAACCGCGCCGACCACGGAGGCTAAAATCAAGGCAGCCAAAGACACTTTGAAAAAATTTATTGAAAAATACAACGTCACGCTGATTTCCCTGGGAAACGGCACCGCCTCCAGAGAATCCGAGCTGATCATCGTAGAGCTTTTAAAAGAGATCCCGCAGAAAGTGCAGTACGTCATCACAAACGAAGCCGGCGCGTCCGTCTACTCGGCCAGTAAGCTGGCCACCGAGGAATTCCCCGAATTTGACGTGGGCCAGCGAAGCGCGGCCTCCATCGCCAGAAGGGTGCAGGACCCGCTGGCGGAGCTGGTGAAAATAGACCCTCAGTCCATCGGCGTGGGCCAGTACCAGCACGACGTGAACCAAAAGAAGCTGGAAGACGCGCTGGCGGCGGTGGTGGAGGACTGCGTGAACAAAGTCGGGGTGGATTTAAATACAGCCTCCGCCTCCCTGCTGGAATACATTTCCGGCATCACCAAGACGACGGCGAAAAATATCGTCGCCTACCGGGAGGAAAACGGAAGCTTCACAGACCGCAGGCAGCTGCTGAAAGTGCCCAAGTTGGGACCGAAGGCGTACCAACAGTGCGCCGGATTCGCCAGAATCATGAACGGGGACAATCCCCTGGACGCTACCAGCGTGCACCCGGAGAGCTACCCAGCCGCAGCCCAGCTGCTGAAAAAACTGGGCTATACGCCCGAGGACGTGAAGATGCGAAAGTTGCAGGGAATTTCCGGGAAAATCAAAGACATTTCCGCCCTGGCGCAGGAGCTGGGCATTGGCGAAATCACGCTGGGCGACATTGTGCGGGAGCTGGAAAAACCGGCCCGGGACCCCAGGGACGAAATGCCCGCGCCCATACTCCGCAACGACGTGCTGGCCATGGAGGACTTAAAGGAAGGCATGATCCTAAAGGGGGTCGTGCGCAACGTAATCGACTTCGGCGCGTTCGTGGACATCGGCGTCCACCAGGACGGATTAGTGCATATATCCCAGCTGACCAATAAGAAATTTGTGAAACATCCGCTGGACGTGGTCAGCGTGGGCGACGTGGTGGAAGTGAAAGTCATCAGCCTGGATTTGGAGAAGAAACGGATTGGGCTTAGCATGATTTTATAAACGGTAAAAAACCGTCCGTGTGGGATTCCAACGGAATTTTCCATATAATTTGAGAAACGGCGCAAGAGTCGTCGCGGACAAAGGTCAGCGGGAGTTAAGCGGTACGATTTATGGGCGGAGCAACCAGACGGTGTACAAACATAAATTAGGCAAAAGGCGGCTGTGCGAAGTTTTAGATTCTATGCTGGACAGAAGAAATATTTTATCACTGTATGCGGTGCGGCCATGGATAAAGCTGCGCCGCATCATGAGGCGGCAGCATTTAAATCTTTTCTCCTTATCATTTGCAAGTCACAATATTTTAATAAAAACGCTGATTATCTTTGCTGCTGTATTTGAGATACCGTATGATTTGCATAAGTATCCCATGTTGGTTCGTAATCTTCTGTTGCCTGATTTCCCCACATATCCCAACCTTCTCGAAGGCCTCTTGCGAAAAGTTCAATTCTAGGTCCTTGGCTGCATGCTTCAATAATAGGAATGATTTCGTCCGGCTTACGGCTATGCTCTCGTTTCATTGCTCTAATTAAATTAACTTGGGAACGCGCTGGCTGCAATGTCCTATTAGGTGAACTTTTTTTCTTAATGCCAAATAAAATCAGTTCCGTAACATTCCTAAAATAAAATCCAACGCCTCTGCCATCAGGACCGCCATCTTTTCGTACTTTTTCCCATACGATATTGCCCTTATATTCAAATCCCCATGCATCCATCACTTCCAGTCCGTTTGGAAGCAATGCATTTGGCGCCCATAAATATAAATGTGCTTTTTCATCTGTAATATCAGCAATGGGCAATGCTTTAATATCTGTAAGCGTCATTGTTTCATACCGGGTCAGGCGTTTATGTTCTGGCGCAACCTTTCCGGTTCTGTTTTGAAACTGCCAGGGGGGATCGGCATAAATTGTGTTATATTTCTTCCCGTTTGTGAATTCCAGTAAGTTTTGTATAGTACTCGTTAAATTTGCCATAACCTTCAATGCATTCCTTTCCTATTCCTATTGCTAAAATGGGACAACCTCCGTTGCGGCGGGAATCCAGTCTATATTTCAATTTTCCCATCCATGTAGCGCTTGCTCCATACTTTTTAATTAAGGGTTGGCCATTTTTATCTTTTTCCTGTTTAAAAATCTCATTAAGCGTTTCTGCTCTCGTTACAATTACGCCGACGTCAATTAATCCGCAGTCAAAATAGGTTCTCATTGCCAGCAAGTCCCGATCGAATGTTTGATCTTTACTGTTCCATTCAAGGTCAAAAGCAACTTTATTTTTCAAAAAATCTATATTATGACCATCGACGTATCCTTCTATTGTTTCGATTTCATAGGGGATATCTGCAAAACGTCCCCTTCGCTGCGCTGTCTGTCGAGGGTATTTTTTTACAGTTAGATCACCGCTTATTCTAATTTCTCTCCATCCATACGGATATAATACATCATCAAACTTTTTGGGTATGGGTGATTCATTGCCGCCGGCTTTTTTTATATCTTCCAATGTAAGTTTTAATTTTCGCAAACATTCTTGCAGCTCAGCCCATTCTATTGGAAAAGCGTTATGAAGTATCTCTAAAGCATGACCATAATTATAAAATTCAAATCTGTTTAAAAGATCATTTTCTATATAGTTTTCTATAGACATAGCGTGTCTTCCTTTTTTATTTTTTTTCTGGAAGTATTTCCATTATTTCGTCCATTGAACAACCGAGTTCCAAGCAGATTTTTGCGAGAACTTCTACACGCACATCTTTATTTTTTCCGAGTCTTGCCATAGCGTTTGTGCTTATTTTGGCTTTTTCGCATAATTGACTCTTATTCATTTTTTTATCAATAAGTAACTTCCAGAGTTTATCATAGCTAACAGCCATATATAGTCTCCTATGTTTTATGTACGTAAAATATATTTACCCTATGTTAACATGTTTAATAAAATCATTTAAGATATCCTTGAGAGATTCAAGAATATCTTGAATAATTTCAATGGAAACGGAGGCTATACGAAATAATTGCGAAGGTGCCAGAGGCGGTGGAAGAAAATGGAGAGAAGAAAGAAAAAGCGCGGCAGTAAAAGATAATTTTTACGTTCCTATGCGGCGCGGCTATGCAAAAAAGCCGCGCCGCATACTGTTTTCCCGGGCGAAAGATCAGGAGAGGATTTCCTTTAAATCTTCCTCCGGCGTGCGGATGGGATGGATGTTATAATTTTTCACCAGGTAATCCGCCACGTTGGGGGACAAAAAGGCCGGAAGCGTGGGACCCAGGTAAATATTTTTGATTCCCAGATGCAGAAGCGTCAGCAAAATACAGACGGCTTTCTGCTCGTACCAGGAAAGAACCAGCGTTAAAGGCAGGTCGTTCACGCCGCAGTGGAAGGCTTCCGACAGGGCGACGGCCACTTTGATGGCGCTGTAAGCGTCGTTGCACTGCCCCATGTCCATGAGGCGGGGCAGGCCGCCGACAGTCCCCAGGTCAAGGTCGTTGAAGCGGTATTTTCCGCAGGCCAGGGTCAAAATGGCTGTGTCGGCAGGCGTCTGCTTCACAAAATCCGTGTAATAGCTGCGGCCTTTGCGCGCGCCGTCGCATCCGCCCACCAGGAAAATGTGTTTCAGCGCGCCGGATTTTACCGCGTCGATCACTTTGTCCGCCACGGACAACACCGCGTCCCAGGCGAAGCCGGTGGTGAGAGTCGTGCCGCCGTTTATGCCGGAAAACTCCCGGTCTTCCTTGTATCCGCCCAGCTCCAGAGCCTTTTCAATGACGGGCGTAAAGTCCTTGTCCTCCCCGATGTGGGTGATTCCTGGGTAGGAAACCGTCGCGGCAGTGAACACGCGGTCGGCGTAGCTGTCTTTGGGCGGCATCAGGCAGTTCGTGGTAAAAAGAATGGGCGCGGGGATGTCCGCGAACTCCTTTTGCTGGTTGTGCCAGGCCGTTCCGAAATTTCCCTTCAGGTGGGGATAGGCCTTCAGCTTTGGATAAGCGTGGGCGGGCAGCATCTCGCCGTTTGTGTAAATGTTGACGCCCTTGTCTTTGGTCTGCTCCAGCAAAAGCTGCAGGTCCCGCAGATCGTGGCCGGTGATGACGATAAACGGCCCTTTTTCAACTTTTGTGGACACGGTGACAGGCGCGGGCGCGCCGTATGTCTCGGTGTTGGCTTTATCCAGGAGCTCCATGCATTTAAAGTTGATTTCCCCCACCTTCAGAACCATGGGAAGGAGTTGCTCCATGCCCCAGTCTTTTTCCAGGGCGGACAGGCCTTCGTAGAAAAAGAGATTCACCGCGTCGTCCGAGTAACCAAGCGTCATTGCGTGGTAAGCGTAGGCGGCCATGCCCCGCAGACCGAACAAAATGAGGGATTTTAGGGAGCGGATGTCTTCCGGCGCGTTCCAGATCCGGTTCATGTCGTAGTCGTCGCCGCTGCAGGACAGGGCGGCTTTTTCTTTGGATACCGCGTCGATCTGGGCGCGGAGGGCTTCTTCGCTGAAGTTCACGTTGGTAAGAGTGGTGAATAAGCCTTCCATGATTCGGCGGTGGGTTTCCTTCGTCGCTTTTGCCGGGTCCGCGCCGCAGGCCAGAGCGATCAGTGCGCCGGTGAGCTGGTCCTGTAATTTGGCGATGTCCGAACTTTTTCCACAAACGCCGATCTTGCCGCCGCATCCTTTGCAGGCGGCCGTCTGTTCACATTGAAAGCAAAACATTTCCTGAGTCATTTTCAGTCGCTCCTTATTCTTCTACAATGTTTCCGTTGGTTCCAATAATGGCGATCCGTCCGGGGATGGATTTCCCGGAGGCTTGCAGTGCGGCTTTTACGGCGCGTTCCAGACCGCTGCAGCAGGGGACTTCCATTCGGGCGACGGTGACGCTTTTTATGTCATTTTCCTGAAGGATGGCGGTTAATTTCTCTGTATAATCTATGTTGTCCAATTTTGGGCATCCAATAAGCGTAACCCGGTTTTTCATAAATTTATTGTGAAAATTTCCATAGGCGTATGCCGTGCAGTCCGCGGCGATCAAAAGATCGGCGCCGTGAAAATACGGGGCGTTTACAGGCGCAAGCTTGATCTGCACAGGCCACTGGGCAAGCGGACGGTCGGCGGCGGGCACGGCCGGGGCCAGCGCTTCCCGCTCCACAAAGGAAATCGCGCCCGCAGGACACGCCGGAAGGCAGTCGCCCAGCCCGTCGCAGTAATCTTCGTGGAGGAGTTTCGCCTTGCCGTTCACCATGCCGATGGCGCCTTCGTGGCACGCGTCTGCGCAGGCGCCGCAGCCGTCACATTTTTCTTCGTTGATCTCAATGATTTTCCGAATCATTTTTTTCAAATCCTCCTTGTCTTGATGGGCTCATTATAGTACAATCAATGGAACAAGTATGTTGTTTTTACAACGAAAATGAGGGAATTATGGAAAAATATCTGCAGATTTTAAAGAAAACCAAGCTTTTCAGCGGCATCAAAGAAGAGGAGATTAAGAGCATACTGGGATGTCTGTCGGTGAGTCCCAGTTATTTTCCGAAAGGGGAATATATTTTTCGCGCCGGCGAACACATTGCGTCCATGGCGCTGCTGCTGGAGGGCCGCGCGCACATCCAGAGGGAGGATTACTGGGGAAATCTGAGCATACTGAGCGAGATTCGTCCGGGGGAGATTTTCGGGGAGTCGTACGCCATGCCGGGAAGCGGCGCCATGCCCAACAGTGTGTTGGCGGTCGCGCCCTGTGAAGTATTGTTTCTGGATGTCCGCCATGTATTTGCCGTGTGCACCTCCGCCTGCCGCTTCCACACGCTGCTGATCCAAAATTTATTTGCCGCAGTCTCCGCCAAAAACCGGGCGCTTACCCAAAAACTGGGCCACATGTCCCAGCGGACGACCCGCGAAAAACTGCTGTCGTATCTGTCGGAACAGTCCGCGAAGGCGGGAAGCCCGACTTTTGACATCCCGTTCAACCGCCAGCAGCTGGCGGACTTCCTCTCGGTGGACCGCAGCGCCATGTCCCATGAGCTGGGCAAAATGCGGGACGAGGGCGCGCTGGAGTTCGACAAAAATCATTTTACGCTGAAAAGATTTTAATGCCCGCGCAGGCTGTTTTCATAGGCGGGCGGGGAGGGCCATATACTTTATTAAAGAAAGGCGCGGCTGCGCGAAATAGCAGGAAGTGTTTCTATGAATTATCTCTGGGCGTTTATGATTTTGATTGGGATTGTCTATGGTTCCCTCACGGGAAATCTGCAAAGCACGGCGGATGCGGCGCTTTCCTCCGCGCAGGAGGCGGTGCAGCTCTCCCTGACCATGTGCGGGATAATGGCGCTGTGGGTGGGGCTGATGGAAATTGCGAAGGATGCCGGCCTGGTTGACAAAATCAAACAGTCCATAGAGCCGCTTTTGCATTTGCTTTTTCCCCAGATACCAAAAAACCATCCGGCCAAAGATCCCATCGCGGTGAATATCATCGCCAACGTGCTGGGCCTTGGCTGGGCGGCCACGCCGGCGGGCTTAAAAGCCATGGAAGAGCTGGGGAAGCTGGAGGAAGACAGAAGAGCGGGCCGTCTCCCGGGCCCGGTGCGAAAACGGGGAATCGCCAGCAATGAGATGTGTACGTTTCTGATCATCAATATCTCGTCGCTGCAGTTGATCCCGGTGAACGTAATTGCGTACCGAAGCCAGTACGGAAGCGTGAACCCGGCGGCGATCGTGGGGCCGGCGATTGTGGCCACGGCGGTGAGCACGGTGGTGGCAATTATATTTTGCAAAATTATGGATGGGAAGCGGAGGATATAGAGCCTTCCGCTTTCGTCGTATTCAAGAAGAGACGAAAAAGAGTTTTGAAAGTATATTGAGAGGAATGCGCTTTTAGGGTATACTTAGGAAAAGAATGTTATATACGCGCCATCTATATGGGTAAGCAAGAGATCTATACCTATTTTTAAAATTGGGTATATCAAATGCCAAAGCGCTGCAAATGAAACAAAAGAATTGTGCTGATAATAAAGCAAGAAAAGGAATTTCGTTTGGTGTTAATGACTTAAAAGAAAAGCGGAAATTGGACAAAGAAAAATTTAAAGCAGGAAGGTATATGGAATTAAAATCCATAACATTTCTTTTTTTGTAAAAAAATGTAGGAACAGGGTATAATACGGATAGAAAACGGGATAAAACATGACAGGAGGTGGGAGCATGGCCATTAAAACGATTGAAGTTTTAAACGTAATGGTATTTAAACGCCATTTGAGAAAGCGCAATGCTGCTTTTGATTCTATAAAAGAAGGGGATTCATTTAATGATGGATTCAAGATGGAATTCTGTGATGGGATAAATGTCCTGATTGGTGAAAATGGAGTTGGAAAGACTACTATCCTAAAAATGATCTATGCAGCAACACAATGGTCGATCAAGCGGGTAGACCAGGGAAAAACGAAAAGATTTGTACAATTTTTTTCAAACAGCCTGAAAGACAGCGATGCTTTGAAGAATGCAGAAAATAAAGAAGACTATTGTTGTTATAAAGTTTCAGACGGTACACATAGTTTTGAAGACAGCCTTTCCCATAAAGCGTTTATTAATTACGATCAATGGCTTGGATTAGATATACAATCTGTATTTATCCCTACGACAGAGATGTTATCTCATGCAAAGGGTTTTCTGGCTATGAATCAGAAATATAATATGCCATTTGATGGAACACAGATAGATATTATTGTAAATGCTT
>CAOJVE010000033.1 GCA_948444865.1 uncultured Lachnospiraceae bacterium | reverse complement strand
GGCGCAGAACATCGTAACGGCTTATCTGACGGGATGCCGTTTCTTCGAGCTGAAGACGGTTCAGATTCTGGACGGGGAAGACCTTCCGGTGAACAAGCCCTGCATTTTGGCGGAGGACGAGTGTTACAACTGCGAGTGGTCCACAGAGCTCTATGTGCAGCAGGCTTACGCGGAGTATGTAAAAGCGTGGGTGGCCCTAAAAGCGCTGGCCAAAGAGTGGCAGACCGGGGCCCCGGATGGTTTTGTTTTTAACATCAGCGTGGGCTACGACCTGGCCGGCATTCAGTCGGAAAAAATCGATACATACATTCGGGACATGATCCAGGCCAAGGATCATCCGGCGTTCAAAGAATGCATCCGGTGGCTGAAGGAAAACCAGGCGCGGTTCAAACATCTGACCAAGGCGGACATCGACGCTATCCCGCCGGAAATCTGCCGTTCGGCCACCGTGTCCACCCTCCACGGCTGCCCGCCCCAGGAGATTGAGAGCATCGCTTCCTATCTGATAAAGGAAAAAGGACTGCACACCTTTGTAAAATGCAATCCAACCCTTCTGGGCTACGAGACGGCGCGGCGGACGATGGACGAGATGGGCTACGATTACGTGGCGTTCGGCGATTTTCATTTCAAAGACGACCTGCAGTTTACGGACGCGGTTCCCATGTTTCGGCGGCTGCAGCGGCTGGCCGATGAGCGCGGCCTGGAGTTTGGCGTGAAAATCACCAACACATTCCCGGTGGACGTGACCAGAAACGAGCTGCCAAGCGAAGAGATGTACATGTCGGGGAAATCCTTAAGCGCGCTCTCCCTGACCACAGCTTACCGGCTGAGCAAAGAATTTGACGGAAAGCTTCGGATTTCCTATTCCGGCGGGGCGGATTATTTTAACATCGACAAAATCTACAACTTGGGAATCTGGCCGGTGACGGTGGCCACTACCCTGTTAAAGCCCGGCGGGTACAACCGAAACGTCCAGATGGCCCAAAAGCTGGCCGCGCAGGAATACCGCCCCTTCACAGGCGTGGACGTGGAAGGGCTGGCCGCTTTGCCCCAGGAAATCAGGCGGGACCCCCACCATGTGAAACCGATCAAACCGCTGCCTGACCGGAAGCTGGACGGGGAAGCGCCGCTTCTGGACTGCTTTATAGCGCCCTGTTCGGAAGGCTGTCCCATCCACCAGGACATTCCGGCGTACGTGCGGCTGACCGGAGAGGGAAAATACCAAGAAGCGCTGGAGATAATTCTGGATAAAAACCCGCTTCCATTTATGACCGGGACGCTCTGCAGCCACAAATGCATGAGCAAATGCACCCGCAATTTCTACGAAGAGCCGGTGGACATCCGGGGCGCTAAGCTGCAGGCGGCTACGAGGCCGTTATGAAAAATCTGGGCAGGCCGAAAAACGACGGCAAGAAAGTGGCCATCGTGGGAGCCGGCCCGGCGGGAATCGCCTGCGCAGCTTTCCTGGCCCGGGTGAAGGTATTTGACCGGGCAAAGGAGCCCGGCGGCACGGTGCGCTATGTAATTCCGGATTTCCGAATTTCCGGGGAAGCCATCGCCCGGGACGTGGAGCTGGCCAAGACTTACGGCGCCCAGTTTGAGGGCGGCGTGGAGATACGCAGCTTAAAAGAGCTGCAATCCCAGGGGTATGAGGCCGTCGTGCTGGCCATCGGCGCCCGCAAGGGAATGCCCATCGGCGTGGAGACGGAGAAAGAATACAACGCCGTGGAATTTCTGGAGGCGGCCAAAGCAGACCCGGATTCTCTGGAGCTGGGAAAACATGTGGCGGTGATCGGCGCCGGGAACACGGCTATGGACGCGGCGCGGATGGCTAAACGCATTCCGGGCGTGGAGGACGTGACGGTGGTCTACAGAAGGACGAAACGTTATATGCCCGCCGATGAACAGGAATTAAAAGAAGCCATGGAAGAAGGGATTTTATTCCGGGAGCTGCTGGCGCCGAAAGTCCAAAAAGACGGGCTTCTCACCTGCCGCCGCATGGTTTTGGGAGAGCCAGACGCCAGCGGACGGCAGCGTCCGGTGGAAACCGACGAGGAAGTGACCCTGCCGGCGGACGCGATCATCGCCTCCTTAGGCGAGCGCGTGGACGGCGCCGCATACGAGCGTTTTGGCGTGGCGGTCAGTGACCGGGGACTTCCGGTTCTGGATGCGGCCACCATGGAAACCAGCCAGGCGGGCGTTTACGCCATCGGCGACGGGGCGGCGGGAGTCGCTGACATTGTGCGGGCCATTCGGGACGCGCGGATTGCCGCCAACGCGATTTTAAAGGCCGAAGGCCCGGCGCCTCGGACGTATGCCTGCGACCTGGAAGCCGCCGCAGAGAAAAAAGGCATCCTCATCCATTCCAAGGAAGCGTCCAGCGAGAAAGAACGCTGTCTGGAATGCAGCCATATCTGCGAAAACTGCGTGGACGTATGTCCCAACCGGGCCAACGTGGCCGTCCAGGTTCCAGGCTGCAAAGCGCCGGTCATCGTCCACGTGGACTATATGTGCAACGAATGCGGCAACTGTAACAGCTTTTGCCCGTACAGCAGCGCGCCTTACCAGAATAAGTTCACCCTTTTTGCCAATGAAAAAGACTTTGACAACAGCGGCAACCAGGGATTCGCAGTGCTGGATCACGATGCTATGAGAGTGAAGGTGCGCCTGGCGGGGCAGACAGCCGTCCATGAGCTAAAGAGCGGCGGGTGCAGCCTGCACGAGGGGCTGAAGCAGACAATTTTGGAGATCGAGGAGAATTACAGGTATCTGTATATTTAAGTGGGAAAGGATATGCCATGAAATATTTAATCAAAAACGGCGCCTTGGTTTCCTCCGCCGGGCGCTGCCGGGCCGACCTTCTGACACAGGATGGAAAGATTGCGCAGATTGGGCAGGGTCTGTCCGCCGAGGACGCGCAGGTCATCGACGCGTCCGGCAAATACATTTTCCCGGGTTTTATCGACACCCACACCCATTTTGACCTGGACGCGGGGGATTTTCACACAGCGGACGATTTCGCCACGGGGACGAAAGCCGCCCTTGCCGGCGGAACCACGGCCATCCTGGATTTTACCACCCAGCAAAAAGGCGAAACGCTGAAACAGGCCCTGGAAAACTGGCACAGGCTGGCGGAGGGGAAGGCCTGCTGCGACTACGGGTTCCACATGTCCATCACCGACTGGAACCCCGCCGTGGCGGCGGAAATAAAGGACATGACCCGGCTGGGCGTCACCTCCTATAAGCTTTACATGGCCTACGACAATCTGCGGGTCAACGACCAGGAAATTATGGAGATCCTGGAGGCGGAAAAAGGGATTGTGGGCGTGCACTGTGAAAACCAGGAGATGATCCGGGGCGTTACGGCCCGGCTTAAGAGAGAGGAAAAAGACAGTCCCCGTCTGCGCCCAAAGAGCCGTCCTGCGGAGGCAGAGGCGGAAGCCATCCATCGGCTGCTGGCGCTGGCGAAACTGGCCGGCGCGCCGGTGAACATTGTGCACGTAAGCTCCGCGCTGGGCCTTCGGGAAATTCGGCGGGCGCGGCTGGACGGGCAGCAGGCGTTTGCGGAAACCTGCCCCCAGTATCTGGTTCTGGAAGATTCGATTTACGAAAAGCCCGGCTTCGCGGGTGCGGCCTACGTCTGCGCCCCGCCCATTCGAAAGCCGGAGGACGTAAAAGAGCTGTGGACAGCCGTTTCCAGGGATGAATTTGACATGATCGGAACGGATCACTGCAGCTTCCACATGGACGGGCAGAAGACGCGGGGACTTTCGGATTTCACCCAAATCCCCGGCGGCCTGCCCGGCGTGGAGCGCCGCGCGGCGCTGTTTTACCATTTCGGGGTCAACGGGGGCAAAGCGACCGTGGAACAGATGTGCCGCCTGCTGTCGGAGCGGCCCGCCAAGCTGTTCGGCCTGTATCCAAAAAAAGGAAGCCTGGCTCCGGGCAGCGACGCGGATCTGGTCATCTGGGACCCTAAAGCAGCGTGGACCATCACGGCGAAGGAGCAGACGCAGAACGTGGATTACACGCCCTACGAGGGCATACAGGTGAAAGGACGCGCCCAGAAGGTTTTCCTGCGGGGCAGGCTGGCCGCGGAAAACGGAAAACCCTGCAAAAGCGTCACAGGCGAATATTTATTCCGGGGAAGCCGGCAGCTGTAAGGCGCGGGGAAGCGTTTGGCATAGGACGGCGGCCTTGAAGCCGGTTGCAATTTTAGCCGTCATGGGGTTTAATATACTTGCAGGAAAACGAATTGGGCGATTGCTAAACGCCTGTGAAGATTTATGAAAAGAAAGGAGTTTTGACCATGAGAGAATCCATCAATGTAAAAGGGGCGCCGGCGGCGGTGGGCCCGTATGTGCACGCGGTAAAGACCGGGGAGATGCTTTTCATTTCCGGGCAGCTGGGGTTAAACCCCGCGGACGGCTCCCTGCCGGAAGGGGTGGAGGCCCAGACCAGACAAAGCCTGGAGAACCTAAAGACCATCCTGGAGGGCTGCGGCTCGGACCTTGCCCATGTGTGCAAGACCACGATTTTCCTGGTGGACATGGGGGATTTCGCCAAGGTAAACGAGATCTACGCCGGGTATTTTAAGGAGACCGTGCCCGCCAGGTCCTGCGTGGAGGTGGCAAGGCTTCCCAAAGACGGCCTGGTGGAAATCGAGGCGGTGGCGGTCACGGCTTAAGTTGGAAGCGGATTGCCAAACGAGGGCGTAATTGCTATACTGTTAGATGAATCAGACAACCAAGGAAAGTATGGAGGAAAACATGAAAGACGGTTCATCGCAGTATTCCAATACAAACGAAAAAATATTAAAGGCCGCGTTAAAGGTTGTAAATCAATCCACCATCAGCGGCACCCGGATGCACTTAATCGCAAAAGAGGCGGACATGGTGCAATCCAACGTCCATTATTATTATAAGAAAAAAGAGGATCTCCTGGAAGGCCTGCAGGAGCATGTCTTAAATGAGTTTTACGGACTTCGGGATGCGCTGCGCAAGAAAAGCGACGACACGCTGGCGGGTCAGATTCACGTCTTTTTTCAGCAGAAGAAACAGATGATTCTAAAGAAAAAGGATTATGATTTCGCGGAGCTGGATTTTATTGTGCAGTCGAAAATCAACCCCACCATACAGGGGCATTTTCAGGAAGCTTACATGGAGTGGCGGGACAGCATCCGGGAGATTCTCATTCGGTTTTGCCCCGATCTGGACGAGCGGGAGAAGGAGCTGATTCCGTATCTGGCCGTGTCCCTTCTGGAAGGGGCCTCCGTCCAGTCGCTGGTGGATAAAAAGGACTTTGACGCGGACGGATATTTTGACATGGCGGAGAGGATGGTTCTCGGGCACATTCAAAATGTCTTGGAAAAATAATAAAAACGGCAGCCTGTCTGAATAAGGGGCTGCGTTACAGCAAAAATTGATTGAATAGTCAATTAAATATACTGTATGGGGGTATATGGGGATGGAAGAAAATACAAAAAGAAAAAAGGGTTCTATTTTTGAACTGCATGGGGTTCCGGGGTTTTACGAGGCGTTTCCGCTGGCGCTGCAGCATGTGGTGGCCATGATTGTGGGGTGCGTGACGCCCGCTATTATCGTGGCAGGCGCGGCGGGCTTAGACGACGGGGATCGGGTCATATTGATTCAGGCTGCGCTGGCGGTGTCGGCGCTGTCCACGTTTTTGCAGCTGTTTCCCATTGGGAAGAAAGGCGGGCTGCGGCTGGGCTCCGGCCTGCCGGTAATCATGGGGGTCAGCTTTGCCTATGTGGCCAGCATGCAGGCCATTGCGGAAGATTTCAGCATTGCGGCGATTTTCGGGGCGCAGATTGTGGGCGGCGTGGTTGCCATAATCATCGGTTTTTTCATCGATCGGATTCGCCGGCTGTTTCCGCCGCTGGTGACGGGCACGGTGGTATTTACCATCGGATTGTTCCTGTACCCGATGGCCGTCAATTACATGGCGGGCGGCGCCGCAAGCCCCGACTACGGCCATTGAAAAAACTGGCTGGTGGCTTTTCTCACGCTTGTTATCGTGACTTTTTTAAACCATTACACCGAAGGGCTTTTGAAGCTGACGTCCATTTTGCTGGGCATGGCGGGCGGTTATGTCATTGGCTGTTTCATGGGGATGGTGGATTTCGGCGCGGTGTCCCGGGCCGGCATTTTTCAGACGCCCAGCCTTTTTCATTTCGGGGTGGAGTTTGAGCCGTCTTCCTGTGTGGCCATCGGGCTTTTATTTGCCATCAACGCCATTCAGGCCATCGGGGATTTCACCGCCACCACCACCGGGAGCATGGGCCGGGAACCCACCGATCAGGAACTGAAAGGCGCCATTGTGGGCTACGGCTGCAGCAATGTGCTGGGCGCCGCGCTGGGAGGGCTGCCCACGTCCAGTTACAGTCAGAACGTGGGAATCGTCACAACTACGAAAGTCATCAACCGGGTCGTGCTGGGCATGGCGGCGGGAATTTTGCTGGTCGCGGGGCTGGTTCCGAAATTCTCCGCGCTTTTGACCACGGTTTCCCAGTGCGTGCTGGGCGGGGCGACCATCTCGGTTTTCGCGTCCATCGCCATGACGGGGATTAAGCTTATCACCGCGCAGGAGCTGCATTTTCGGAATATGTCGGTGGTGGGCCTGGCCGTGGCCATCGGCGTGGGCGTGACCCAGGCTTCGGCTCCCCTGGCGCAGTTTCCCGCGTGGGTCACTACCATATTCGGCAAATCGCCGGTGGTGGTTTCCACCATTGCCGCCGTCTTTTTAAATCTGGCTCTGCCAAAATATGTGGCGCATGTGCAGAAAGGAAAGTGCACAGGCGGCGTCAAACAGGCGGCTCCCTGCGTGTCCTTTTGCCCGGCGGGCGTGGACATTCCCGGCTACGTCGCCCTGGTGCGGGAAGGCCGCTTAGAAGACGCGGTGCGGCTGATCCGCAAAGACAATCCGCTGGCGACGGTCTGCGCCTTCATTTGCGAGCATCCCTGCGAGGCCAGGCACCGTCGGAACATGCTGGATCAGAGCGTGAATATCCGCGGCCTGAAGCGGTACGCCACAGACCACGCGGGCGATGCGCCCATCTCGGCGCCGGCTCAGCCCACCGGAAAGAAAGTGGCCATCATCGGAGGCGGGCCGGGGGGAATCAGCGCCGCCTATTACCTGTCCCGGATGGGCCACCAGGTGACGATTTATGAGCAGAGAAAGCGCTTAGGCGGCATGCTCCGCTACGGAATCCCGGCGTACCGGCTGCCCAGGGAAGTTCTGGATAAAGAGATTGAGACGCTTTTGTCCGACGGGGTTGAAGTAAAGTTGGGCGTTCGGATTGGAAAAGAGATAACCATTGTTAAGCGGATGAAAAATCCGGAAAAATCAAAGCTTCCCCTTTTCACGTCCTGCTGCCCCGGATGGGTGCGCTTTTTGAAATCCCAGTATCCAAAGATGACCGGCCATCTCTCCACGGCGAAATCGCCCCAGCAGATGTTTGGCGCGGTGGCGAAAAGCTATTACTCCCAGCTTTTGGGCGCGGACTCAAAGAAAATCTTCTGCCTGTCGGTAATGCCCTGCCTGGCCAAAAAGCGGGAATGCGCGCTTCCCACTATGAACGACGCAGGCGCGGGCCCAGATGTGGACGCGTCCCTGACAGTCCGGGAAATCGACCGGATGATTCGGGCGGAGCGCATAGACGTGTCCAGCCGTTCGGAAGAGGCGTTTGATCAGCCGCTGGGCGTGGGCGCCGGAGCGGCGGTGATTTTCGGGGCCACCGGCGGCGTGATGGAAGCGGCCCTTCGCAGCGCCTACTATCTGGTCACCGGGGAAAATCCCCGTCCCGACAGCTTCCAAAAGGTGCGCGGCCTGGACGGATGGAAGGAAGCGGTCTTCGACCTGGCGGGAACGCCGGTGCGCACGGCGGTAGTCAGCGGTCTTGGAAACGACCGGAAACTGATGGAAGCCATCCAAAAGGGCGCGGCGTCTTATGATTTTGTGGAGGTAATGGCTTGTCCGGGCGGCTGCGCCGGAGGCGGGGGCCAGCCCATTCACGACGGCCAGGAGCTGGCAGGGGAGCGGGGAGACGTGCTGTATAGCCTTGACCGGGAAAATCCTTTGCGGTTCTCCCATGAAAATCCGGCGGTCCTTGCCTGCTATGCGGATTTCTTCGGAAAACCTCTGTCGGAAAAAGCCCATGCGCTTCTTCACACAGACCACGACGGCTGGCAAATGCCAGAAGAAGGAAATGACGCTCTATGAAAAAAATATTTGAAAAGTTATATTTGACCCTGGAAAAGGAGAAGCGGCGGCTCTGGTGACGGTGATCGCCAGCGCCGGCTCCTCCCCCCGCGGCGCAGGCGCCCGGATGATGGTGAAAGAAAACGGGGAAATCGAAGGAACCATCGGCGGCGGCGCGCTGGAACGCCGCGCCATGGAGCTGGCCGGGAAGGCCATACGGGAAAAAACCTCCGGCCTGGAAGGATTTATCCTGAAACCCAATCAGGTTTCGGATATCGGCATGGTCTGCGGCGGCGAAGTGACCGTATATTTTCAGTATATAAGCGGCGAAAACACGGACGCCCTGGAATTTTGCAGGCAGGCCCTGGCGGCTTATGAGCGGGACGCGGACGCGTGGCTTTTTATGGAAATAACCGAAGGCGCCTGCGGTCTGACAGGGGTTTATGGGCGGGAAAACTGGCGGGAGATGTCCTTTGCCAGGGAATTAAACGCGCTTTTGGAAAACAAGGCGGATATTTTCAGTTGCCATCCCCGGCGGTATGAGGCGGATGGCCGCAGATTCTATATGGAGCCGCTGGTGCGCTCGGGCACGGTTTATATTTTCGGCGGCGGCCATGTGGCCCGGGAGCTGACGCCTGTGCTGGACCATCTGGGATTCCCCTGCGCAGTCATGGACGACCGGGAAGAATTTGCCAACGCGAAGAGATTTCCCCAGGCCAGACGGACGGTTGTGGGGAATCTGGGGAAAATCGCGGATTACCTGGACATCGGAAGACAGGACTATGTGGTCATAATGACCCGCGGCCACGCTATGGACTATCTGGCGCTGCGCCAGGCGCTAAAGCGCGGCCCCCGCTATATCGGCGTCATGGGCAGTCGAAATAAAGTGGCCTGGGTTACGGAAAAACTGCAAAAGGACGGATTTTCACAGGAGGAAATCGCAAGCTGCCATATGCCAATCGGCGTAGAGATTTACGCGGAAACGCCGGCGGAAATCGCCGTCAGCATCGCCGGAGAGCTAGTGGCGGCGCGGGCGGGGCATTTACATTTAAAGATGCAAAAATAGCTGAAAAACCAGAAATGCGCTCGGAAACGGGCGCATTTTCGATGAGATGTCTTGCCTCTAAAGCGGCCGGTCAGTCCGTCGGCCACGAGGTTGACGCAGCGCCTGTTAGACTTTGTTTATAGATTCTTTATGTAAAATTTATTCATTGTACTGTGGACGACGCTTTTGGGCCGCGCGATTTCTGTATATCCCGCTTTCTCATAAATATGAATCGCCGCCTGCAGGTTGCTGTGAGTTTCCACATACATGCGTTTATACCCCATTTCTCTGGCGCGGCTTTCGATGTGCGCAATCATATCGTAGCCAAGCCCCTGCCCTTTTGCGGCGTCCGACAGGTAGAGCTTTTGCAGCTCACAGCAGTCGCCGTCAAATTCAGATAGGCCAACGCCGCCGATGAATGCGCCGTTTTGCAGGAGAATGCAGTAACAACGGCCATCGGAAGAATAAAACTGACTCAAATGCTCCAGATTTTCATCGAAATATACGGTGCCCGGAATATCAAGGCAAAAAGCCTTAAGGGCGCTCCGAATTAATTTTGCCAATGCGGCATCGTATTGCGGCGTTAATGGTTTATATTCTATGTTTTCTCTCATGTCGTTTCTCCTTTGCGGATTCCGATTTGTCATTCGGACTTCATTCTATTCTAACATACAGACATGGATTTTTCTATCTGTTTTCTTTTTGTTTCATCAAAGGTTATGTTTGCCGATGCACAGCCGTCGGGCAGGGAAGCGGCTGCCCGACAGCGTTTCCCTGCCTCATGTTCGCAGATAATTTATGTATGTGTTTGTCGCATCCGAAGAAAGATTCCCCTTGACGGAAAATTGGTATTATAGTATAATACCAATAAAGAAAGGGGGGATTGCGCGTGAAAGTATTTCAGAAAGGCTTTAATTACTCACAGGACGGCCCGGGAAACAGGCTTGTGTTTCACTTGCAGGGCTGCAATATGCGGTGCCCGTGGTGCGCCAACCCGGAAGGGTTTGAGCGGGATGGAGTATTGATGACCGATGAAAGATGGCTTTCTCCCCAATTATGCCCCCACGGCGCGGCGGAAGGGACAGGCTTAAACCGGGCCCTGTGCAAAGACTGCACGGGGAAAGAATGCATTTCCCATAAAAGCAAAGGGATTTACGCTTCCTGCCAAGATCTTGCGCCAAAGGATGTGATAGAAGAAGCGCTGTCGGCGCAGATGATGTACTATGACGGCGGCGGCGTGACTTTCACCGGCGGCGAGTGCACCCTTCAGTTTGATGAGCTTCAGACCGTTTTGCAGACATTGAAAGAGCGTGGGATTCACACGGCCATAGAGAGCAACGGGACCCATCCAGGACTGCAAAAGCTTTTCCCTTTTGTGGACTGTTTGATTTTGGACTGCAAGCTGATAGACGGGGAAAAACACCGGGAAATCCTGGGGATTTCTAATGAATTGATTTTACGGAACATCCGCAGGGCGGCCGAGACGCACCCGTGCGTGCATGTGCGCGTCCCGCTGGTGGGAGGCGTGAACAATGGCGAAAAAGAAATCAAGGAGCTGCTTGCTTTTTTCCGGTCACTGCCCCGGGATCATACCTCTTTTGAGGTTTTGAAATACCATGAATACGGAAAAAACAAATGGCGGCAGTGCGGACTGGATTATAAAATGGACGAAAAGGCCAAGGTGACGGCGGAGGAAGTCCGGGCGTTTTGGCAGCGGATCAAAGATGCGGGCCTGCAGTATAGACGCACATAGTATATTTAAGGAGGCTATTGTTATGCAAAGGGAAAAAGAACGGCTCCAGGCGGCAAAGATTACAGAGCTGGCCAGGAAAAGATTTCAGGAGGAGCGGCAAAACAATCATCTGGAAGGTTGGTTTTTGGCAAAAGAGATTCAGCGCAGCTGCGATGAGGAGTATAAAGGCCTTTTGGACTGCATTCGGATTGCGAAAACGCAGGTGCGGGTGGCGGAGGAGATTCCT
The DNA here is from genome assembly GCA_948444865.1 of uncultured Lachnospiraceae bacterium. GTDB lineage: Bacteria > Bacillota > Clostridia > Lachnospirales > Lachnospiraceae > MGBC164599. The sequence continues at coordinate 9,370 of CAOJVE010000033.1, read as the reverse complement.
TTGTGGATCAGCGATTACAGTATTTTTGCGGGAACCCAGGACGATGCGTTTGCCCGTTCCTATGCGCTGATTAACCCGGCCTTTCGCGTGGATTCTTTCAAAGGTTACTGCGACCCGGCGGCAGTGTTCGGGGATATTGAGCCTGCCGGGGAGATAACCCGGGAAAGAATTGACGCGCTGAAAGCGTACAATGAGCAAACGCCGTTTGCAAAGGCCATGAAGCATGCCAATGCGCTGGCGGGGGATCTGGCCAGTGAGGCGATTTTTTTCTTTGAGCAGGTGAGCGGTCATCTGATTCCAGATGTGCGGCCCTTATTAAAGGACGGCATTCGCGGCGTGAAAAAAAGGATTGCCGAAAATCGCGCGAAGGAGACGGACCCCTCAAAACAAAGCTATTTCGATGCAATGGATATTGCCCTGGATGCGGCGCTGGTTTACGCCCGGCGTTACCGCGCGCTGGCCCATGAAAAGGCCCAGGCGGCAAAAGACGAGCCAACCCGCGAAAGGTTTCAGCGGATGGAAGCGGCGCTTGGAAAGGTCCCGGAACAGGGCGCGGAGAATTTATTTGAGGCCATTCAGTCTTTTCTCTTGCTCTGGCAGACGATGTGTATGGAGCAAACGCCCAATCCCTATGCTTTTTCCGTGGGGAATGCGGACCGCATTTTTGAACCATACCGGGCGAAGGAAGATACCGGCCGCGAGCTGGCGGCCGCCCTGTTTAAGCATATGCTTGTATTTTTTAACGTGGGAGACAGAAGCTGGGCCATTTCCCAGAATTTGCTGGTGGGCGGCAAATCCAACGAGGGGAAGGATTTGACCAATCCCACTTCCTATGCGCTGCTGGACGCGTATTACGATATGAATCTGCCGCAGCCGATTCTTTCCGTAAAACTGCACAAGAACGCGCCAGAGGAGCTTTATCGCGAGATGGGACGGTTCTTTTTTACCCCGGGTTGTCTGACGCCGTCCCTTTTTAACGACGATTCCATCTTTCCGATTCTGGAAAAGGTCAGCGGAGTCGACCGGCAGGACTTGCCGGATTATGCCGTTGCGGGATGCCAGGAACCGTTGATTATGGGCAGAGACAATGGGAATACTACCAACAGTTGGCTGAATCTGGGCAAGATTCTGGAGCTGACAGTCAATGGAGGCGTTTCCCTGCTGTCTGGAAAGCGGTTCGGCCCTTCGGATGCGGAAAATGGATACGGCAGCAAACTGGAAGCTTTGAAAAATGTCCGCACGCAGTTTTACAAAAATGTGGCATTTTATCTGGAGCGTATGACTGCGTGCGCCAACGCGGCGTCGGAGGCCATCGGGCTTTTGCAGGTTCCGTTTCTCTCGGCCATGATGGGCGGCGTGGAGACGGGCGTGGATGCGCGTGACACGAAAAGACAGGGAACCAAATATAATGGAAGCGGCTGTCTGATTCACGGGCTTTCCGTGGCAGCGGATTCGTTTGTAGCCATTGACCGGCTTTTAGCGGAACGTCCCCAGGATGTGGACCGTCTGGCAGAAGCGTTGCGCACAAATTTTGAACAGGACGCCGAGCTGCATCAGTATTTGCTGACCGCGCCCAAGTTTGGCAATCATGTGCGGGAAGTGGATGAGGAGGCGGCGAAAATCGCTGGAAAAATCAGCGAGATGGTTGCCGCGTGTAAGAATTATCTGGGCAATCCTTTCCGCCCGGACTGGGCTACGCCATCTACCCATTTGCTCTATGGATATTGGGTAGGGGCTACGCCGGATGGGCGCAGAGCGCGGGAGGAACTGAATTACGGGGTGGACCCGCTGTTTGGCGATGCCACGCAGGGACTTGGTTTTCGCATGCTTTCCAATATGCAGCTGCCTTTTGAGAGATTCAACGGAGGATACGCCTCTCATTTGGGAATCAATCCGGGGTATTTTAAGGCTGAAGGGTATGAAGAGAAAGGCATAGAATTCAAGAATAAGGTAATCGGCCCGTTGTTTTACAATCCGCAAAATGAGAAGATTTCGCCCTTTTATCTCTACGTGAATGTAACTACGCCTGAAATGCTGCGCAAGGTATTGGCGGAGCCGAAAAAATATGCGCCCAGCGGCGTTTACATTATGAGGATTCATGGAACATTTGTGAATTTTCTGGATTTATCGCCGGATATACAGGAGGATATTATCCTGCGGCTGGATCCGGATTCTGCGTCTATGTAAGAATGAAAAGTTTAGGAGGGAAAATGGTTTGGGCTATTTATTAGGAATAGATGTGGGCACATCCAGCGTGAAATCACTGCTCATGGAAGAAAATGGCACGGTTGCTGGCATTGCCCAAAAGGAGTATGATATGATAAAGCCCAGGCAGTCCTGGGCGGAACAAAAGATGGGGCAGCTATGGGAAGCCGCCGCCGTCACCTTGCGTTCATTGATGGAGCAGTGTCCCCAGGCCAGAGAGAACATATCCGGCATCGGCTATTCGGGTCAGATGCATGGACTGGTTATGCTGGATAAGGACGGGAAAGAAGTCCGAAATACCATTATCTGGGCTGATCAGAGGTCGGCGCAGGCCATCGGGAGCATTTACGAAACCATTCCCGAAGAGGAATATAAGTCTGTAACGCTGAATGCTTTGAGCACAGGTTTTCTGGCTAGTTCTCTGGTCTGGGTTCGGGAGCGGGAGCCTGAAAATTATGAGAAAATTCATAAAGTTATGCTTCCAAAAGACTACATTCGGTTTCGGATGTGCGGGGAATTGGGGACGGACATGTCCGATGCGTCCAGCACAGTGATTTTTGATACCGCAGCCAGGCAGTGGGCCTGGGATCTCATCCGAAAGATTGGCCTGGAGGAGAGTTTCTTTGTGCCGTGCCATGAATCATCGGAGATTGCGGGAATTGTGTCCAGAGCGTGCGCACAGGAAACAGGGCTGCCGGAAGGCGTCCCCATTGTGTACGGCGGAGGCGACACGCTGGTGCAGGCGCTGGGAAACGGCATGACCCGTCCCGGGATGGCGATTTCCAATATCGGGACGGCCAGTCAGCTGGTGACTGTCTCGGAACGTCCCGTTTACGATAGGGATTTTAGGACCAACACTTTTTGTCATGTGGACGGCAGACGGTGGCTGCTTATGGGGGCCAACTTAAGCGGAGGAGTCTCTCTGAAATGGCTGAAGAATAATGTGCTGGATATGGAAAGCTACGATGCCATGACAGATCTGGCGGAGCAGTCTTCGCCGGGCAGCGGCGGCTTATTCTTTCTGCCGTATCTCAGTGGAGAGCGCACGCCGTGGAATGATCCCAACGCCAGGGGCATATACTTTGGCCTGAGTCTGAAGCATGACCGGGCCGACATGATTCGGGCGGCGATGGAAGGCATTATTTATGCCCAGAAGTGTTCTCTGGAGATTTTCCGTGAAATGGGTTTGACCTTTGACCGCGTAATCGCCTCCGGCGGTGGGGCGAACAGTCGGGTATTTCGCCAGATCATTGCGGATCAGTTTGGGTGCGAGGTGGTGACAAATCTTGTAAAGGAACAGGGATGCGTGGGAGCGGCGATTCTGGCGGGAGTGGGAGTGGGGGTATTTTCCGATTATGAAGAAGCCTGCGGCCAGATTGTGCGTTTTCACGATGAGGTCACAAAACCGGATGCAGCCAACCGTAAATTGTATGCGGAGCGTTTTCAGGTGTTTGAAAAACTGTACCCGTCCAATCGGGAATTGTTTGCATTGTTATAAAAGAACGCTAGTCGGCAGTTACCCGCGATACTGCCTGGAAAGAGAAAGAAAATGGGAAACGGTTGCAATAGCACACTATATGAAGATGTCCGGGAGCGGATTTGCCGGAAAATATACGAGGGCGTTTTTAAGGAGGGGGAGCGGATTCCTGCGGAGCGGACTTTGGCTGAGATGCTGAAAGTAAGCCGTATCACGCTGCGCAGATCTTTGGAATTGCTGGCGCAGCAGGGATTGATTGTGAAAGAGGTCGGGAGCGGCAGCCATGTGGTTCTCCCCAACTGCGGCGTCCCCAGCAGCACAGATATGATTGTCTTAATCGCTCCGGCGGAAAATCCATTTTTTTCAGATTTTATCAGGCATTTTCAGGCGTATGGGCAGGAATGCGGCTCCATGGCGCTTTACGCGGAAAAGCCTCATAAAGAATCTCTGGCGGACAGCATTTACCGTTTTTGGCAGAAACGCCTGTACAATGTGGTGGTCTGGCCAGAAGACGTGGAGATTGACCGGGAAAGACTGCGCCGGCTCCGGGCGCTTGGGATGAATATGGTTTTCTTTGATTCGGACATCGGACTGCCTTTTGCGGATGCGGTAGCGCTGGATAATCAAAAGGCCGTGCACGACGTATGCACGCATATACGGGCAAATCGGGGCGGGCAAATCGGGTACATTGGATGGGCGGATGGCCCCAGGTACAGCCGAAAGGCCCGTGAACAGGCGATTTTAGAGGAGCCAGGCGCCAATATATTGGCGCGACTGTCTTGGAAAGCGCGTAAGCTGGCCGGGGAACTGCTCTGTGAATTTCTCCGTAAACGGGTCGGGGAACTGCCTCCTGTGATTTTCTATGGGGATCGGGAATGCGGAGTTGCCGTGTGGGATGCTTTGCGGGAGATAGGAAGAACCGATATTCTTTTGGCGGGGATTGACGACTTTCCGGGAGCGAAAGAAGCCCATGCGATTGTTTGCAGACAGGATATCCGTCAGTCGGTTCAGGCGATTTTCCGTTGCATTGAATTTCAAAATGAAAAAGGCGCTCTATGGCATGCAGAAACTCACTGCATAAATGGTCATATTGTGGTATACTGAATATATGGAACTATTTGGCATGAGAATAAGAAAAATGCACGTATTTTTGCTTAAGTTTTAGGAGGACATGGCGATGAAACTGACATTGGAAGGATTGAAAAATCAGCAAGCTTGGGAAAAGGCGGGGATTACGCTTCCCGCTTATGACGTGGCGGCGGTTGCGGAAAGAACGCGGAAAAACCCGGTCTGGGTGCATCTGGGCGTGGGAAATATCTTTCGGATTTTTCTGGGCGGCATTGCGGAGCAGCTGATTGCGGACGGGCAGATGGACAAAGGAATTACCTGTGTGGAGCTTTTTGACTACGATCTGGTGGATAAAATTTATGATCCCTATGACAATCTTGTGCTTGCCGTTACGCTTCACGGGGACGGGGCTACGGAGAAGAAGGTGCTGGGGTCTTTGACCGAAGCGGTGAAAGGGCAGTCTTTTGATGAAGAGAAGTGGAACCGCTTAAAAGAGATTTTCCGGGAACCGGGACTTCAGATGATTTCTCTGACCATCACAGAGAAAGGCTATGCGCTGAAAGGGGCGGACGGAGGCTATTTCGCGTTCGTAAAAGAGGACATTGAAAAGGGTCCCGAAAAAGCCGTTGGGGCTATGGCTGTGGTGACTGCCATGCTGTTGGAGCGTTATCACAACGGGAAATCGCCGCTGGCCCTGGTATCTATGGATAACTGTTCCCAAAACGGCGCAAACTTCAGGCGTTCCGTGCTGGAAATGGCCGAAGAATGGAAGAAACGGGGATTTGTGGATGAAGGCTTTCTTTCTTATGTGAGTGATGAGAGCGCGGTTTCCTTCCCATGGACCATGATTGATAAAATTACGCCCCGTCCCAGTGAAAAGGTGGCCGATGAGCTGGAAGCGGCCGGCGTGGAAGGAATGCAGCCGGTGATTACGTCCAAAAGCACGTATATTGCGCCGTTTGTCAATGCGGAGGGTCCCCAGTATCTGGTAGTGGAAGACAGTTTCCCCAATGGCCGTCCGGCTATGGAGAAAGCAGGCGTGTATATGACCAGCCGCGATACAGTCAATAAGTGTGAGAAAATGAAAGTAACCGTCTGCTTAAATCCAATTCATACCGCGTTGGGACCGTACGGATGCCTGTTGGAATATGAGCTTTTTGCGGATGAAATGAAAGATCCGGATATGCTGGAGCTGGCGCGTCAGGTGGGTTATGTGGAAGGCATGGAAGTGGTCCCGGATCCAGGCATCTTATCGCCCAAAGCCTTTCTGGATGAACTGATTCAGGAGCGGTTTCCCAATGCCTATCTGGGAGACACCACGCAGAGGCTGTGTGTGGACGTTTCGCAGGGCATCGGAATCCGTTTCGGAGAGACGGTGAAAGCTTATGTGGCTAAATACGGGGATGCGAAGAAACTGAATGCTATTCCCATCGCCATAGCCGGGTGGCTTCGTTATCTTCTGGGGGTGGACGACGCGGGCAACCGCTATGAACTGGCGCCGGACCCTATGGTTCCAGAGATGCAGGAGCGGATGGCGGACATTGTTGTGGGAGATTCATCCAGCTTCAAAGATCAGCTGAAAGGCATTTTGTCCAACGAAAATATTTTTGCCATAGATTTGTATAAAGCCGGGATCGGAGAGAAGATCGAAGATATTTTCCGGGAAGAGATCGCAGGACCGGGGGCTGTGAGAAAGACCGTGAAGAAATATCTGGCGAAATAAAATATTTAGAAATCCTCAATCGTTCGATGCGTCGAACGGCGGAGGGATTCTTAAAAGAAATTGGAATGTCAAATATAGGTATTGAATATTGATGCAGTATTAACGGCGTACGGGGCTGCATGCATTCCCTCAAATGCGGCGAGGGCTGTAATGAAAAAGATTTCAGTGAGCGATAAAAAGAGCCTGGTTTAGAGGTAGTCGCATTTCTGACAATGCACCATAATATTTTCGCTTTCTTTTTTGTAAAAAATACCGGACCATTGACAGATGCTCTGCAGAATTGGAACTACAGAAGCGCCTTTTTCAGACAAGGAATATTCCACACGGGAAGGAAAGCTTTCGCCCATCAGCGGACGGAATGTGCCGGAGAACGTGGCGGAAAAGGAGCGGAAATAGGAACACAGGCTATGCTTTACGCTATGGCAGGCGCGGGGATTCGGCCGGAGCCTTTGCAGGCGGCATTGCTGGGAGCCGCGGCAATCCTTGAAATCATCCACCCGGATGCGGAGGCGCCGGAAGGCCAGGGTCAGTACGGGAGAACCACTTCCGTCCGTCTGGTGGGACGCAGCGCGGCCAGAAGAACCGTCAAACTGGTGAAAAAGTACTGGTCTTTCGACGCTTACACAGACGTAACCGTGACCATGGGAGATCAGAAAGCCGTGATGAAAGGCTTCATTCACGATGTAATCCCAAAGGTTTGCCAGGGACAGTGCCAGGATGTGGCCTGGGCGGTGCCTTTTGCGGCGGCTGTTATGGATGATCTGTCTCTTTCCGGTTGCAACATTTTGAATGTAGTGATTCCTGCAGCGGTGGCTTCCGCCATGAAGCTGGACACGCCGGAGGCCATAGCGGGAGAAGCGGAGCCGGCCGCCTACATCACCGTAGGAATTCCAGGAGCCAAGGCGCATGCCACAGAAGTTGGAAAGATGGCTCTGGAAATTATCAATTATATGGAATTAAGAAATGAGGGGCATAGTTGTTTGGGGCTATGCCCCTTTGGATTACGGAGGAAGCAGTGAAAAAGGTAAAATAGAGAAAATTCTGGAACGGGTGCAGCGCGGGGGAATTTCCATAGAAGACGCCGTTCTCCAATTAAAAAAAGAACCGTTTGAGGATTTAGAGTATGCGAAGATTGACCATCACCGGGAATTGAGGCAGGGCAACGCGGAGGTTATATTGGGAGAGGGAAAAACGCCGGAACAGATGTTGGGAATCAGCGAAGCGATGGTTAAGCAGGGGCAGAAAAATATCTTAATTACCAGGTTGTATGCCGAAGGCGCCGAGAAGATTCATGAGAGATATCCGCTTCAATATGATGCAGAATCCCGAATCGGCTTCGTGGGAGAATTACCTGAGCCGGATGGAAAAGGAACCATTCTCATAGCCACAGGGGGCGCCAGCGACATTCCGGTGGCGGAAGAAGCCGCCTGGACGGCCCTGTCTATGGGAAATCAGGCGCAGCGTCTCTACGGCGTGGGCGTGGTAAACATCGACAATGGGTTCGGCGCCGGCTGTCTGGCCAGCATGATCAATCACCGATAAAACAAGACACGGATTTATTATGCCTGAGCGCATACTGCATAGAAAAAAGGAATGGACAACAAAGAGGAATATGAAGACACTATATTTTGACTGCGGCATGGGCGCGGCGGGAGACATGATCTGCGCCGCATTGCTGGAACTGGTTTTGGACCGGGAGGCGACGCTGAAAAAATTAAATCAGATCGGGGAAGACATTCAGAAGATTATCCATGACCTGCACGTATCTGACAGAGTAAAGACATCTGTGATGGACATTTATCAGATTATCGCCCAGGCGGAATTCCAGGCCCACAATTGTACGGTGGAGGAAGTGCATTTCACGAAGTGGGAGCCATGGATGCCATTGCGGACATCACGGCGGCCTGCGCCCTGATATAAGAAATTAGCCCGGATGTCATTCTTGCCAGTCCGGTGCACGTGGGAAAGGGAACCGTCGCCTGCGCCCACGGCATTTTGCCGGTTCCCGCGCCGGCCACGGCTAATATTTTAAAGGACATTCCCTATTACAGCGAAGACATAGAAGGAGAACTGTGCACGCCTACGGGGGCAGCTCTGCTGAAATATTTTGTAAAATCTTTTCAGACGCAGGATGTCTCGTCCGCCGCCGCGGTGGGCAGAGGAATGGGAAAAAGGGAGTTTCAAAGGCCAAGTTATATCGCCGCTTACCTGATATAAAAGCCGAAAATCCAGGCGTGGTTGAAAAATTCTATGCTCTTTTGTATAATCTGGGAAGAAATATTATACAAAAAAGAGGTATCGGGAAATGAAATGCCAAATCAGGAAATGGGAGCGCACAGACGCAAAAGACCTGGCGGCGGCGCTTTCAAACAAAAAAATACAGGACAATCTCCGGGATGGACTGCCTTACCCTTATACAGAACAGGACGGGGCCGTCTTTATATCCGAGATGCTTTCCGCAGATGAAAATGAAACATTTGCCTTTGCCATTACTGTGGAAAACAGGGCGATTGGCAGCATCGGCGTTTTTCGCCAGGGCAATATTCACAGGCGCACGGCCGAGCTGGGATATTATATCGCCGAGGAATACTGGGGCAGGGGGATTGGGACAAAAGCCATAAAGCAAATCTGCTCGTATGTTTTTAGTAAAAGCGATATCATTCGTATCTATGCGGAGCCATTTGCGCATAATAAAGCGTCCTGCAGAGCGCTTGAGAAAGCGGGTTTTCAATATGAGGGGACGTTGAGGGATAACGCGGTGAAAAACGGCAAAACTCTTGACATGAAGATGTACGCGCTGCTGAAAAAGGACGAATAAAGTTATCCTGTTTTTGAACTGTCTCATTGCATATCTTTTTTCGTTGCGTTATGCTTGTGCACAAGGAGGTGTGCGTTTA
>CAOJVE010000032.1 GCA_948444865.1 uncultured Lachnospiraceae bacterium | reverse complement strand
AATGATGATGTGATCCAGAAGATGGATGCCCAAAAGCTCCCCTCCCTGTTGGACGCGCTGGGTAATCAACACATCCGCCTGGCTGGGCGTGGGGTCGCCGCTGGGATGGTTGTGCACCAGAATGATGTTGACGGCCTGGAAGCGCAGCGCCTCCAGGAACAGTTCCCTTGGCGACACCAGAGAGGCGTTGACGGTTCCCAGAAACATCCGTTTCTCCCCCAGCAGATGATTCTTGGAATCCAGCATCATGCACAGCAAAACTTCCTGTTCCAGATGCCGCAGCTCTTCCATATAATAGTCCGCAATGGTGTCCGGCGCCTGAAAGGACAGGCGTTCCTTCGCTTTCTGGCGGGCGGTTCTTCTGGAGAGTTCGCCGATGCACTTTAACTGGATCGCCTTTACTTTGCCCACGCCGCGGATCTCCATCAGTTCCGGTATGGACAGATGGTAAAGGCCCGACAGGCCCTCCTTTCGGCTCTGGGCCAGACGCAGGATCTCATAGGAAAGCTCCAGGGAACTGCTCCCCTGCCGGCCGGTGCGCAAAATCACGGCCAGAAGCTCCGCGTCTGTGAGGTTTTCCGGCCCGAATTCCAGGCACTTCTCATAAGGCCTGTCCTGCGCCGGCATGTCTTTCATCGTGTTTCTTGGTTTCATAAATAAATTCTCCTTCCCGCTCTCTTCAGAAGCACAGGGAAGAATTTAGTAAATCTTATCTTATCACAGTTTTTTTTAAATGTACACAAATTCACTGGAATTTCATATATTTTTTAGCAATGGCTTCCGCCACTTTGATTCCGTCGATGGCGGCGGAAGTGATCCCGCCGGCGTACCCGGCCCCTTCCCCGCAGGGGTAAAATCCTTCGACGCTGCTCTGCATATCCGGGCCGCGCAGGATGCGCACCGGGGAGGAGGTCCGGCTCTCGATGCCGCTTAAAAGGCAGTCCGGCCGGGCGAATCCAGGGATTTTTCTCTCAAAGGCAAGGATTCCCTCCGCGATGGAATCGCCGATTTCTTTGGGCAAAATGTCCCGCAGGCCGCGCAGGCGGTAGGCCCCTTTGATGGCGGGGGTTACGTCCCCCAGGCTTTTGCTCTCCCGGAAGTTCTGGTAATCCGCCCAGAGCTGCACCGGGACTTTTCCCTGGGCCAGCTCCCAGGCTTTTCTTTCCAGCTCCCGTTGGTAGGCCACGCCGCCCAAAGGCGTCCGCTCCGGGTAATCTTTGGGTGACACGGTTACGACTAAAGCGCTGTTGGCGTTTCGGCCGTCTCTGGCCTGGTAGCTCATGCCGTTTACGGCCAGGGCTTTTTCCTCGGAGGAGGCGTTGACCACATACCCGCCCGGGCACATGCAGAAGGAATAAATGCCCCTTCCAAAGCTGCCGGTATGGGTCAGCTTATAGCTGGCGGCCCCCAGCAGGGGATTTTCAGACTCCCCGTAAAGGGCGCGGTTGATCATTTCCTGGGGATGCTCCACCCGCACGCCCACGGCAAAAGACTTGGCCTCCATGGCAAATCCCCGACGGCACAGCGCCTCGAAAGTGTCCCGGGCGCTGTGCCCGATGGCCCCCACCGCCGCCTGCGAGGGGATCTCTTCCCCGGAATCGAGAAGAAGCCGGCAAAGCCGTCCGTCCTCACAGATAAAATCCGTCACCTGCGTCTCGAAGAGAAAGCTGCCGCCCCATTCCTGGATCTGTCTGCGGATGCGCTCCACAATGCCGATCAGCGCGTCGGTTCCCAGATGGGGTTTTTGCTGGTAGAGAATCTCTGGCGGCGCCCCTGCGTCTACAAAGATCTGCAACACAGTCTGGATGCGCCCGTGGGGATCTTTGATCAGCGTGTGCAACTTTCCGTCGGAAAAAGTTCCCGCGCCGCCCTCGCCGAACTGGACGTTGGAGCGCAGATCCAAAACGCCGTCTTTCCAGAACTTCTCCACCGCCGTCTTTCGCTTTTTCGCCTGGGCGCCCCGCTCGATGACGAGAGGCTTATAACCGTGGCGGGCCAGCATCCACGCGCAGAAAAGCCCGGCGGGGCCGCTGCCGATGATGACCGGGGGATAAAAAAGGCACTCCATGCCCGGGGCGGGGAACTGATAGACATGAGGCTCGGTTGACGTAACATTTTTATTGTGAACTTTTTTGAGCAAACGGCGCTCTTCGCTTTTGCTCTTACAAAAGACATCTACCGTATAGACAAATTTTTTTTCGGATTTTTTGCGGGCGTCCAGGGACTGGCGGATGATTTTGTAGGAAATTTCCGCAGAGGCGTTTTGAATGGAAAGGATTTTTCTTATTTTCTTTTCCAGATCCTCCGGGCTGTGCCCGATGGGAAGCTTTAGTTGCGCTATTCGTATCATATGGATTCCTTTTTTCCTTTCTGACTGGCCGCGCGGCCCGCCACGGCCCCGGAGGACCAGGCCCACTGCAGGTTATAGCCGCCGCAGGCGCCGTCCACGTCCAGGATCTCCCCGGCGAAATAAAGGCCTCTCTGAAGCTTCGACTCCAGGGTGCGGGGATCGACCTGGCGAAGATCCACGCCGCCCATGCACACCTGGGCAAATGCATAGTCTTTCCACCCTTTGACGGGGACGCTCCAGCATTTTAATTGGCGGGCAATCTGGCGGGGATGTTTCTCCCGGACGCGCTTCATCACGATGGGGCAAAGTTTGTCCGGGAAAATCCCCCGTAGGATTTCTGTCCAGTCTTTTTCGGGCGACTGGCTTTTCTTTTCCAGGAGAAGATTCTCCAATTTTTTCTCGCTGCACGGCGGAAAAAAGTCCAGAATCAACTCCGCCTGCCTTTTTTCGTGGAGGGCTTCTGTCGCGTAGCGGCTCAGCTGGAAAACGGGTATCCCGGATACGCCGTAATCGGTCAGCTGCACTTCGCCTCTCTCCCGCTTTGCGTTTTTCTTGTCCAGGCGCAGACAGACCTGCGCTTCCATGCGAAGGCCGGCCCATTGCTTGAAATAGTTTCCCTCCCCTGTAAGCGGCGCCAGAGCCGGGAGAACCGGGTGGATTTTGTGGCCGAGGCTTTTGGCCAGGGCGTAGCCGCTGCCGTCGGCGCCGGGCAGATTGGAGGCTTTTGAACCGGCGGCCAGGATCACCGCGTCTCCCTCAAAGCGCCCGCGGTCCGTCATCACCTGCCACCGGCCCTTGGGGGAAATCTTGGAGATCTCCCAAAGCTTTGTCTCGGTCTGAAGCTTTACGCCTGTTCTTTCGGCTTCCGATAAAAGCAGGTGCAGAACCGTCCGCGCCTGCTGGCTGTAGGGATAAACCCAGCCGTCCCGTTCCCTGGTATAGAGTCCCAGGCCGGCGAAAAAGTCCAGTGTGTCTTCCACGGTGAAGCGGCGCAGGACTTGGGCCACGGCTTTTGGTTCATGGCTTCGGTAGGCGTCCGGCGCCATGCGCGTGTTTGTCAGGTTGCACCGCCCGTTTCCGGTGGCCAGGATTTTTTTCCCGCAGGCGCTTTCGTGCTCCAGAACCGTCACGCCCGCTCCGGCGCGGGCCGCCGTTATCGCCGCCATCAGCCCCGACGCGCCGCCGCCTACGACAAGGATCTCTCGGGGGCGCGTCACAGCTTCACCAGCCCGGCCTGCGCCAGCTTTTCCAGAGACATCAGGATTCCGAATTTGGCGTGCTCCCAGGTAAGCCCGCCCTGGAAGTACACCGCGTACGGGGGACGGATGGGGCCGTCGGCGCTTAATTCTATGGAGGAGCCGGACACGAAGGCGCCGGCGGCCATAATCACCGGGCTGTCGTAGCCGGGCATGTCCCAGGGTTCCGGCGACACGTAGCTGTCCACGGGGGCCGCCGCTTGGATGCCTTGGCAGAACGCGACGATTTTTTCCGGGCTTCCTAGGGTGATGGACTGGATGATGTCCTGGCGGGGTTCTTTGCTGTCGGGAAGGACCGGAAAGCCCAGCGCCTCGTAAACGCCAGCGGCAAAGATGGCCCCTTTTAGGGCGCCTTTCACCACCATGGGCGCCAGGAAGAATCCCTGGTAAAACGCCTGTTTCACGCCTAGGCTTGCGCCCACTTCCTTGCCGAGGCCCGGGGAGGTCATGCGGTAGGCCGCCTGTTCCACCAGCTCTTTTTTTCCGGCCACGTATCCGCCGATGGGGGCCAGGCCGCCGCCTGGGTTTTTGATGAGCGAACCCACCAGCAGATCCGCGCCTGCGTCCGAGGGTTCGATCACATCCACAAATTCCCCGTAGCAGTTGTCCACCATGCAGATGACGTCGGGCTTTCTTTTTTTTATAAAGGCGATCAGCTCGCCGATCTGCGCCACTGAAAAGGATGGCCGGGTCTGGTATCCCTTGGAGCGCTGGATGGTGACCAGACGGGTTTTGGGCGTGAGCGCCTGTTCAATGGCCGGATAGTCGAAGGTTCCGTCTTCGCGCAGATCGACCTGGCGGTAGGTAATGCCGTACTCGGCCAGGGAGCCTTTCTGGGGCCGGATGCCGATGACCTCTTCCAGCGTGTCGTAGGGCTTTCCCACGGGGGAAAGAAGCTCATCTCCCGGACGCAGGTTTCCGAAAAGCGCCACCGCCAGGGCGTGGGTGCCGCAGGCGATCTGGGGACGGACCAGCGCGGCTTCCGTGTGAAATGTGTCCGCGTAGACCTGTTCCAGAACATCCCGCCCCTGGTCGTTGTAGCCGTAGCCGGTGGAAGGATAAAAGCACGCCTCGTCTACCCGGTTTTTCTGCATGGCGCTAAGAACCTTCAGCTGGTTATACTCGGCTGTTTCGTCCAGTTTTTTGAATCGTTCTTCTAATCCCTGTTCTATTTTTTTTCCAAAATCATAGACCTGCGGGCGGACGCCCATTTTTTCGTAGAGATCTTTCACTGTAAAATCACCCTTTCCCTGCATTGTTCCAGCATATATTCCAGTATTTCCGATTCGCTTTGATTTGCCCTGTTCACCCAGATCACGTCCGGTTCTCGCTTAAACCAGGTCAGCTGCCGCTTGGCAAAGTGGCGGGTGTTGCGCTTAATCAGCCGCACGGCTTCCGAAAGGGAATACGCCCCTTCCAGATGCGCCAGCAGTTCCCGATAGCCCAGGCCCTGCATAGATGTCATGTCCCGGGCGCAGCCGCGGTCTTTTAGCGCGCGCACTTCTTCCAGAAGCCCGTCCGCCATCATCTGATCCACCCTTTGTTCAATCCGCTCATACAAGGCTGCCCGGTCGTCGGTGAGAACAAAGTAGGCGCAGGCGTACGGGGAGGATTTTTCTTTTTGCTCCTGGTTGTGGGCGGATATGGGCGTTCCCGTTTCGCGGTAAAATTCCAGCGCCCGTAAAACCCGCTTCTGGTTGTTGGGGTGAATCTGCCGGGCGCTTTCGGGGTCTGCCGCCGCCAGCTGCGCGTGGAGCCACTGCGCTCCGTTTTCTTTAGCCAGCCGCTCCATTTCCTGCCGCCAGCCGTTTTCCTGGGGCCGCTCTTCGCCGAAGGCGATGTCCCGGACGACGGCCTGGATGTAAAATCCCGTCCCCCCCACCAGAAGCGGCACGCGCCCGCGGGCGTAGATTCCTTCCAGGGCCTGCTTGGCCAGCTGCTGGAATTTCACCACGTGAAAGCTTTCTTTTGGCTCCAGCGCGTCAATGAGGTGGTGGGGAACCCCTTCTGTCTCCGCCGGGGAAATCTTGGCAGAGCCGATGTCCATGTGGCGGTAAACCTGCATAGAGTCCGCGCTGATGATTTCCCCGTTTAAAGCTTTGGCCAGTCGGATGGAGAGATGGGTCTTTCCCACAGCCGTGGGGCCGGCCAGAACTGCCAGCGGTTTTTTCTGTCTGCAATCCGATTTTTTTTCATCCATTTTCTATACGATCCTTTTGAATTTTCTCTCTATTTCTGTCTTACTCATGGAAATAATAGTGGGCCTGCCGTGGGGGCAATGGTAGGGATTTTCAAGGGTCAGCAGCTCGTCGATCAGCCGGTCGGCTTCCTGCCGGGACAGTTCGTGGCCGCCTTTGACCGCCGCTTTGCAGGCCATCGTGGCCAGCCGGTCTGTGAAAATCTCCAGATCCTGCCCGGTCCTCTCCCGCTCCAGGCTGTCTAAAAGAGCCGTAAAGAGCGCTTCCCCGTCCAGTCCGCAGAGATTGGCGGGAACCGCATGAATGCTGTATTCCCGGGAACCGAACGGCTCGATCTCAAAGCCCATTTTGTGGAACAGCCGCATATGCTCCAGCAGCAGCAATTCCTCTTTGATGTCCACGGTGAGGATCAGAGGCGGGCTCAAATACTGGGAGGCGATTTCTTTTTCTTGGAAGCTTTTCTTAAATTTTTCGTAGAGGACTCTCTCGTGGGCGGCGTGCTGGTCGATGATGAAAAAATTATCCTCGTATTCCACCAGCCAGTAGGTTTTGAATATCTGGCCGATCAGAATATGGCGGCTGCGGGCCTCCTCGGTCAGCAGATCCTTGGTGAAAAGCTCCATCTGGCTTTCAGCATTCGGTGCGGGCGCTTCTTTCGCGGACGGCGCTGCATCGGAGTTTTCCCGCTGGGTTTGCGCTGGAGACGGGTTCTGGGTCTGCCCTGGGTCTGGACTTTGCCCCAAAAATTGTGTTTGCGCTGGATTTAGATCCTGCTCTGAAACTGGGGGTTGGGCCTGTCCCAGGTTCTGCGCTTGGGTCAGACCCGGCTCCTCTTTGAGGGCATCCGGGCCGGCTGATTCCAGGGCGTTTGTCTTCGGGCTTTTCTGCCCGAAAGCGGCGGCGTTTTCGTCCGGTTTTTTGTAAGCGTCCGGTTCGGGCGGCAGTTCTTTTTTGAGCGGCGCGTCCAGCGCAGACGTTTTGGACGCTTCCTCACGGATTTCGCCGTGGCCGGGCGTTTCTATGTTCTGGTAAGAGATGCGCCGTTTCGTTTCAAAAGGCTCCGGCACGTTTTCTTTTTTCTCGCCGGGCGCGGCGGCTTTTTTGGCCTTTTTTTTGTCCAGCGTCACTTCCGGGATCAGTTCTTTTTTGCGCAGGGCCTCTTTTACGGCGCCGCATATGGCCTGGTAGACTTCCTCGCCCCGGGAAAAGCGCACCTCTAATTTGGACGGGTGCACGTTTACGTCCAGGCCGTTGCCGTCCATCTCGATCTGCAGCACGGCGAAAGGATATTTGTGCTGCATAATATAGCCGTGGAATCCGTCCTCCAGGGCCCGGGTGATGATTTTGTCCTTTACGTAGCGCCCGTTGATGAAATAATTTTCAAAACCCCGGTTCCCCCGGGAGACGGCGGGTTTTCCCAGGTAGCCGTCAATCCTTAGAAATTCATTTTCCCAGGAGACGGGCAGCAGCTGCTTGGCGATGTCTCTGCCGTAGATCTTGTAGATGACGTCTTTGATCTGGCCGTTGCCGGAGGTGTGCAGCTTTAGCTGGCCGTTTGCCATGTATTTGATGGCGACTTCCGGGTGGGAAAGCGCCATCTGCTCCATCCGGCCGCTGATATAGCCCGCTTCCGTGGCCGCCGTCTTTAAGAACTTCTTCCGCGCCGGGACGTTGTAGAACAGATCGCGCACGAGAATGGTGGTCCCCTCCGGCGCGCCCACGTCCTCCATGGTTTTTTCTTCGCCGCCCTCGATGACATAGCGAGCGCCGGTGATGGCGTAGGGCGTTTTGGAAATCAGCTCTACCTGGGAGACGGCCGCGATGGAGGAAAGGGCCTCGCCCCGAAAGCCCAGAGAGGCGATCTCTTCTAAATCCTCGGCCTTTTCGATTTTACTGGTGGCGTGGCGCAAAAAGGCGGTGGGAATCTGGCTTTTTTCGATGCCTTTTCCGTTGTCCGTGATGCGAAGAAAGGAGATTCCTCCTTCTTTGATCTCCACGGTGATGGCGGTGGCGCCGGCGTCGATGGCGTTTTCCACCAGCTCTTTTACCACCGAAGAGGGCCGCTCCACCACTTCGCCGGCCGCGATTTTATCAATGGTATCCTTATCTAATACTGCGATTTTACGTATGTTTTCCTTATTCATTGGCATTCCACCGGTTCCTGATCTGATTCTGGAATTTATAGAGTAAATTCAGGGCGGCCATGGGCGTTAAATTGGACACGTCCAATTCTTTTAGTTCCCGGATGATGTCGTTGTCCTGCACGGCGTCCATCAAAGTCATTTGCTGCATGTCCACCTGGTCAAATTTGACGGAGGTTTTCTTTCTAGGCTCGGTCAGGTCTTTGACCGCGGCGGTGATGTCCGCGTCGCTTAACTCTTCCACCAGCTCCTTGGCCCGGCAGATCACGGAGTCCGGCACGCCGGCCAGCTTTGCCACCTGGATGCCGTAGCTTTTGTCCGCGCCGCCCCGGACGATTTTCCGCAGGAAAACAACGTCGTCCCCCTGCTCTTTTACCGCGATGCAGTAATTATTTACCCCGGGCAGCTTCCCCTCCAGCTCCGTCAGCTCGTGGTAGTGGGTGGCGAAAAGGGTCTTGGCGCCTAAAAGCTTCACGTTGCTGATATGTTCGATGACCGCCCACGCGATGCTCAGGCCGTCAAAGGTGCTGGTTCCCCGCCCGATTTCGTCTAAGATCAGCAGGCTTTTGGCGGTGGCGTTCTTTAGGATGTTGGCCACTTCGGTCATTTCCACCATAAAGGTGCTCTGGCCGCTGGCCAAATCGTCGGAGGCGCCCACCCGGGTGAAGATGCGGTCCACGATCCCGATGTCCGCCTCCTGGGCCGGCACAAAGCTTCCGATCTGCGCCATCAGCACGATTAGCGCGGTCTGGCGCATGTAGGTGGATTTGCCCGCCATGTTGGGACCGGTGATGATGGAAACGCGGTTTTTCTGGTTGTCCAGATAGGTGTCGTTGGCGATAAATGTATCATGGACGCTCATATTTTCCACAACCGGATGGCGGCCTTTTTTCACAAGGATCTTGCCCTTGCAGTTGATGCGGGGGCGCACATACTGATTCTGCTCTGCCACCAGGGCTAAAGTCGCAAATACGTCAATGGCGGCCAGCGCTTTGGCTGTTTTCTGGATGCGCTGCACTTCCTGGGCGATCTGGCTTCTAATCTGGGCGAATAATTCGTATTCCAGCGCGAAGAGCTTATCTTCCGCGCCTAAAATCAGGCTTTCCAGTTCCTTTAGCTTGGGCGTGACATAGCGCTCGGCGTTGGCCAGGGTCTGCTTGCGGGTATAGTCGTCGGGCACCAGATCTTTGAAAGAATTGGTCACTTCCAGATAGTAACCGAACACTCGGTTGTATTTAATCTTCAGGTTTCGGATGCCGGTTCGCTCCCGCTCGGACGCTTCCAGATCGGCCAGCCATTTGGTGCCCTCTGACTTGGAACTGCGGTACTGGTCCACTTGTTCGTTGTAGCCCTCTCGGATGATGCCCCCTTCTTTTACCGCCAGGGGCGGGTCCTCTAAAATGGCCCTTTGCACCAGGTCGCAGAGATCCTCCAGCGCGTCCATGTCCCGATAGATTTTTTTCAAAAGAGGCGCTTCAAAATCCTTTAACAGTTCCCGGACGGGCGGAATCCGCTCCAGCGAGGAGCGAAAAGCCGTCAGATCCCTGGGCGTGGCGGTCTGGTAGCTGATGCGGCTGATGAGCCGTTCCAGATCATAAACCGGACCCAGATGTTCCCGGATCTCATCCCGCAGCATAGGCTCTTCTACCAAAGCTTCGACGGCTTCCAGCCGTTCGTTGATGAGCGTCTCGTCAATCAGCGGCTGTTCCACATTGCTGCGCAGGGTGCGCGCACCCATGGCCGTGCGGGTTTTGTCCAATACCCACAGAAGGGAACCCACTTTGTTTTTTTCCCGCAGCGTCTCCACCAGCTCCAGGTTGCGCCGGGTGGAGCTGTCCAGCAGCATAAACGTCTCGGCCGCGTAGGGGATGATTTTGGTCATGTGCTCCATGGAGGTCTTCTGCGTCTCCCGCAGATATGAGAACATGGCCCCGGCCGCCAGAACCCCGGCGTCGTAACCGGTAAGGCCCAGATCCGCTAGCGCGTCCGCGTGGAAATGATCCAGCAGCGTGCGCCTGCACAGATCGGCGTCAAAATACCAGGCGTCCAGCGCGTATACACAGACTTTCAGCCGATGCTTCATCTCCTCTAAGTCCAGTCCGCTGACCAGAAAAGACTCGTTGCAGATAATCTCCGCCGGCGCGTATTTATTGATTTCGTCCTGCAGCTTCCCGATGGAATCCACTTCCGTCAAAAAGCAGTCCCCGGTGGTCACGTCGGCGATGGCGCACCCGAAGCGTTCCTGGAGGTAGACGATGCACATCAGATAATTGTTTTTCGTCTCGTCCAGCGCATGGGCGGACAGGGTCGTGCCCGGCGTGACGACGCGGACCACGTCTCTTTGCACCAGGCCCTTGCTGGCTTTCGGGTCCCCGATCTGCTCACAGATGGCCACCTTATGGCCCCGCTCCACCAGTCTTTGCAGATAAGTCTCAGAAGCATGGAAAGGAACGCCGCACATAGGTGCGCGTTCCTCCATCCCGCAGTCTTTCCCGGTGAGGGTCAGCTCCAGTTCTTTCGACACCAAAAGCGCGTCGTCAAAAAACATCTCATAGAAATCCCCCAGTCGGTAAAATAATACGCAGTCCTTGTAGGCCTCTTTTGTTTTTAAATATTGCTGCATCATTGGTGATATCGCCATCAGATCATTTCCCCCATATAATAAAAGCCTTTGCACGCGGCCAGGCGCACGTCCACGATTTTCCCAATCAGTGCGGGATCGCCCGGAAAATGCACAAGCAGATTGTTGCTAAGCCTTCCGGTCAAAAGGGAGCTGTCCTGGACATTTACCTGTTCCACCAGGGCCTGTCCAATCGTCCCTTCCCACCGGGCGCACTCTTTTTTCGCAAGATCCTGCACCGTATTCAGCAGACGGCTAAATCGCTCCCGGACCACATCTTCTGGAACCTGGTCTTCCATAACGGCCGCGGGCGTCCCGCTTCTCTTGGAATACTGGAATGTAAACGCGCTGGAATACCGCACCTCTTCCACTACGTCCAGCGTGTGCAAAAAGTCCTCATCCGTCTCCCCCGGGAATCCCACGATAATGTCCGTAGTCAGCGCTATGTCTGGAATCGCGCGCTTTATTTTGGCCGCCAGCGCAAGGTAGCTCTCCTTCGTGTAGCCGCGGTTCATTTCTTTTAGAATCCGCGTGCTCCCGGACTGCACGGGAAGGTGCAGGTGCCGGCAGATTTTCTTTGAGGAGGCCATCGTCTCAATCAGCTCGTCCGATAGATCCTTCGGGTGGGAAGTCATAAATCGGACGCGGCGAATGCCGGGAATCTCTGCGACTTTTGACAAAAGCCGGGCAAAAGAAACCGGCTGCGCCAGGGTCTTTCCGTAAGAATTGACGTTCTGGCCCAGCAGCATCACTTCCACGACTCCATCTTCGGCCAGGCCCCGGATCTCATCCAGAATCGCCTGGGGCTCGCGGCTTCGCTCCCGTCCCCGCACATAAGGCACGATGCAGTAGCTGCAGAAATTGTTGCAGCCGAACATGATATTGACCCCGGACTTAAACGGATACTTTCGCTGAGTCGGCAGATTTTCCACGATCTGCTTGGTTCCCTCCCAGATTTCCGTCACCATGGCGTCCGACTCCAGCATCCGGAAGACCAGCTCGGCGAACCGGAAAATATTGTGGGTGCCGAAGACCAGATCCACAAACCCGTAGCTTTTCTTCAGCGTGTCCGCCACATGGGGCTCCTGGGTCATGCAGCCGCACAGCGCGATGCGCATATAAGGATTTTTCTCCTTCAGGCGCTTAAGCTTTCCCAGATGCCCGTACACTTTCCGGTTGGCGTTTTCCCGCACGGTGCAGGTGTTGTAGACAGCCAGGTCCGCGTCCTCCCCGTCGTGGGGGACATAGCCCATCATCGTCAGAATGCCCGCAAGCTTCTCCGAATCCCTGGCGTTCATCTGGCAGCCGTAAGTCTCTATGTGAAACGTCATGGGCCGCCCGGCGGATTCAGATAGGGCCCGGACCTGTTTTCTGGCTTTCGCAATGAAATAGCGCTGACGGTCCGGCTCCTGCTCGGGCGGCGTTTCTTCTAAATGAATTGCATCCAAATCTATATGATTATACATTGGCTTTTGACCACTTCCTTTTGTTATGTGTACTGCTATTTTACAATATACACTTTAAAATATCAATATCAATTTCTTTATGCGCGCCTCTTGTCAAAAGACCATTCTTTATGATATACTCTACACGGACTGAGTTCCTTTTTTTGCATTTTATACAATAAATATTGAAAAGGGGATACAAAAAGTGGGCGTATTTGATATATTTAAAAGAAAGACTCGTCAAAATAATGAAGCCGCTGCCGTGGAAGAACCCGTAGAAAGACCGAAAATCTATTCCGGTATGCGCGTCGAGGTGACGACGTTTAACGACTTTTTGCTCTTTGTGGGAAAAATACAGGAGCTGCGGGGCAGCACAGCCCAGCTTTTCCTGTATTCGGAGACGCCGCTCTCATCGGACTCGAAACCGTTCCACGCCAGAATCCGCGGATACAATGACCATGAAAAAAAAGCCATCTATATGGAAGGCGTTATCTCGCCGCAGCCCCATCATATCTGGCATGTGGAGGACCTGATTATCGAAAGCGTCGTGGACGACCGGGCGTTTTTCCGTCTGGACATGGATATAGACGCCACCCTCACCACCTACGAAGGGCATGAGGAGGAGGCATTTCCCTGCAAGCTGATAAACATCAGCATCGGCGGCGCCTGCGTCGCTTCGAATCACCCGTATGGCAAGGGCGACCGTTTCCTGCTGAAGGTGAAATTGCTGGAGGACAGGCCGCCGTCTGTCCTGTACTGCCGGATTCTGCGCATCACGGAAAAAGAAAAAAATCCGGATGACGAAGATACATACAAATACGAATACGGGTGCAAATTCGTAGAATTGCCCGACACGGACCAGGGACAGATTGCCCAGAATATTTTTGCGGCGCAGTCTAAAAGAAGGAAATTTACCCGATGAAAACAGCCTCCTGCATGCTAGGAGGCCGTTTTGCCGTCTGAAACTACAATTCATTGATCACGTCCGTCACCGCCATCTCCCGAATCCGCCTGGCCGGGGCGCGCACGGCGGCCACAGCCGTAAGAAAGACGAACGCAAAAACAAGGAAGATCTGTCCGACCGGCGGCTCCCATGTAAAATAATAAAAATGCGCCGTGATCATATGGTCATACATATATTTGCTGAGGGCCAGTCCGACTGCGCAGCCTGTGAAAAATCCGCAGGCCGCATAGGTGAACGCTTCCGCGGCGATCATCCGGGTCAGCTGCCCCGCGCTCATCCCCACCGCCCGCATGGCGCCGTACTGTCCGATCCTGGATGACACGCTCATGGAAATGCTGTTCATGATGTTTAAAAGGGCAATCAGGGCGATGATGGCGACAAATCCATATCCGAATGCAATAAACGCATAAAATTCTTTTGCGGCCTCGTCTTCGCCGCTTCTGTCTCGGAATTCATGGGCGCCGGCCAACTTACGGATTTGTTCCTTGGCCATGGCTTTCACATGGGAGGAGCCGGCAAATTGCGCTTCAATGATCGCGTAATCCTGAATGCCCGTAAGGCGCCAAAAGGTTTCGTTAGAGACGATCACCGTTATTTTCCCGTCGGAGCCGCCGCTATTGGTGAACGGATTGTATTTCAAAAGCCCGGCGATCGTAAGCTCCTCGCCGCCCACGCGGACGCGGTCGCCTGTTTCGATGGGCAGATCCCTGTCCCAGATAGCCAGCGCATGGCGGCTGTCCCCATACACTTTTGAAACGTCGCTGCCTTTCTTTAGATCGTCGTCTTTTGTAAGCAGATCCAGCTGATAATCGTCGTAGGACATCAGATCCACATTTCCCGCCGTCAGATTCCCGCTTCCCGCCGCCTCTGGTATTTTGGCGGCGGCGTCAAAGCAGACCCGCCGCCCTAAGACATGGGCCACGCCCTCTACCTTCCCGATGGCCTCATAAAGAGAAACGTCCAGGGAATTGGAGCAGTCCGCGCTCATAATGTCGATGTCCGGCGAGGACGCTTTCTGGGGCATCAAGCAGTTGACAAATTGAATTGCCACAGAAAAACATAAGAAAAGGATGATGCTAAAGGCAAAGGAACCGGTCATAAGCAGAAGGTTCTTTTTGGCCGATACGGCATAGTGGACGCCAAGAGCAATCTCCACTCTTTTGAAACGGGCGCTGACCGCCCGCTTTACGTTTTTCACATTTCCGGCGCTGCCTGACACGGCCGCCGCCGGCGACGCTTTGGCCGCTTTTTTTGCCGGTGACTGCGCCGCGAAAAATACGGTGGCAATCCCAATGATTGCGCCGCACAGGATGCCTGTCGGGCTTACAATAAATATGGATATATCCGCAAGATCGCCCCGGATGATGTATTTTATGCCCGCGTTTAAAACCCATGTGGCCATGGTTCCCAGCGCGGCGCCGATGGGAACGGCAATCTTGCACCAGTTCAGGGCTTCCAGCCTCACAAAATGGATAATCTGCCGCCTGCTGGCCCCCAGACAGCGCAGCATCCCGAAAAACTGCATTCGCTGGGCCACGTTGCTGTTCATGCTGCTGGAGATCATCATAACTCCCGCGATCAGAATCATCACAAATAACAAAGCGGCAAGAGGGTATACATTTTTTATGTATTTATTGCCGCTGATGCCTTTGGCCGCCATCAAAATAGTATTCAGATTTACCGCGTCATCGGCAAATCCATACTGGCTTTTCACCTCTTCTATGACTTTTTTCAGCCTGGCGCCTTTGTCAAACTGGATATAAAACCGACTGCCGCAAGTCTCGTGATTGGCGTTTAAGATGGCGCGAAACGTGTGGATATTCATAAAGACGCCTACCTTGCCTTCTTTTAGCAGCAGCGCGGTCCCCTCTCCGCCGTTGGACCCCACATACTTTCCGTCGCCCGTGATCCGAAAACCGGATATGACAAAATCGTAATCGCCGGCCGGCGTGTTTAAAGTAATCGCGTCCCCGACTTTCACGCCCAAAAGCTCCCGGGCGTTTTCCGTGAGGATCGCCTGGTCTGCGCCGGCCACCTGGGAGCCCTCGGAAAAATAGTGCATAATCTCTGTGACAAAGGGCTGTTCCACGCCGCACAGAGCCGTCCGGGCGCCCTGAACGAAATAATCCTTATCCATGGTCGGCTCCAAGCGTTCATTCAGATTCAGGACGCTGTACCAGGAAGCCGCGGCCACATCAGGGCGATCGGCCAGCTGTTTGGCCTGGTCTTCCTGCGCGCCGTCCAGCCAGATATGCCAGTTTCCCGCCACATCAACGGAATTCGCCGTTTCCATCCGAATCAGCGCCTCCGTCATGGAGAAGATGGCGGTTACAAGAAAGACCGAAAGGGCGATGCACAGCAGCGTCATTCTGCTCTGTTTTCGGCGGACGCGGGCGGAAATCGGAATCAGACTCAGATAACTTCTCATTGAAAACACCTCCCGAAATCCGTCAGAACGCCGTCCGACACCTGCAGGACCCGGTCCGCGGCATGGGCGATGCTGCGGTTATGGGTGATCATCACGATGGTCTGGGCGTATTTCCGGGACGTCTCCTTTAACAACGCGATCACCTCGTGACTGTTTTGGGAATCCAGATTCCCCGTGGGTTCGTCGGCCAGGACCAGGGATGGCCGGGTGAAAAGGGCGCGTCCGATGGCCACCCGCTGCTGCTGGCCGCCGGATAACTGGCTGGGCAGATGGCTGCGCCGCGCTTTTAACTCCAGCGCCGATAACAGTTCCTCCAGATAATTTTTGTCCGGCTTCTGATAATCCAGCAGCATGGGGAAAATAATGTTCTGTTCCACCGTCAGCTCTGGAATTAGGTTAAACGCCTGGAAAATAAACCCGATGTTTCTGCGGCGGAAAATGGTCAGTTCCTTGTCCTTCATCTGGTAGATATCCTTGCCGTCGATCAGAACCTTACCGGACGTGGGCACGTCCAGCGCGCCCATTATATTGAGGAGCGTGCTCTTTCCGGAGCCGGACTCTCCCACCACCGCCACAAACTCCCCCTTGGGAACGGTAAAGCTCACATCCTGCAAAGCTTTCACCGTGGCTTCGCCGCTGCCGTAGGTCTTGTAGATGGATCTCACCTCTAATAAGTTCATTGTTTTCTCAACCTCTTTTCATGATTTTTGGCCAGGCAACCGCAAAACATCCGTTTTGTTTAAAAGGGAGTTTCGCCGCTGCCTGTTTTTTACAATAAAAAGAATACCGCACGAACCTTACAGCGGGATGAATTTTTCCCTACAATTTTGTAGGAATCCGGCAATAATTCAAGCCGGAGTGAGCTGTCAGGCATCCAGCTTCACTCCGGCTTCTCATATTTTTTTCATATTCTTTGCATAATTTAGGCATATGCGGCAATACTATAATTATTCATTGGAATCCCCTCCAATGAATAAAAAATACTTTTTATCCTCCCCTTGACGAGGCTGCCATACAGGACCAAACAGGCGGCCTCACATTACATAATGCTGGGTCAGCTCGTCGGTCATCTCCTTCACCGTCTTTTGGGTGATGGGATGACGCAGATAGGGCGCAATCTCCCCCAGAGGAATCAAAACGAAGTCTCTTTTTGCCATCTCTGGGTGAGGAATCTGCAGATTTTCCTCATCCACAATTTCCCGGTCATAGAAAATTATGTCCAAATCCAGCGTACGCGGCCCCCAATGGATTTTCCGCTCCCGCCCGGCCTCTTTCTCGATGGCCTGCAGCGCGGCCAGAAGCTCCTGGGGCGTAAGAAGGGTGCGGACTTTGGCGCAGCCGTTTAGGAAATCTTCCTGCTTAACGCCTCCGTACGGGGCCGTGCGAAGGAAGGAAGACGCCTTCTTTACCTGACAGCCCTTGATTTTTCCGATGCTTTCAAGGGCCGTTTTCAGATACCGCTCCCGGTCGCCCATGTTGGAGCCCAGCGCGATGTAAGCGGTGTGCCACTGGCGGCTGACCGCCACGGAAACCGTCTCCAGATGCAGGCCCACTGGCGCCCAGGGCTTTTCTATTTCCAGCTCCACCTTGGAAAGCCCGGGAATCTCCAGCAGCATTTTTTCCGCCAGCGTCTCCACGGCCCTCTCAAGCAGAGAAAACGTGTGGCTTTCCAGATATTCCTTCATCATATGGCTGACCTCGCCGTAATGAATGGATTTGGTCAGATCGTCGGTCTTCCCCGCTTCCCGTATGTCCGTGTGCAAAACGGCGGAAATCACAAACTTCTGCCCCAGCGCATTTTCCTCGGGAAATACGCCGTGCTTGGCAAAAAACTCCAGTTTCTTAATGTAAATTCTGTCCATTTTTTACCTTCCCATAATCGCTTCCGTCATCTGTATCGCCCGTTTGTTCTCCTGAATCTGGTGCACCCGGATAAAGCCGCAGTGGTTCATCACGCCGATGACCGTGGTGGCCAGCGTTCCTTCCAGCCGCTCCCCGGTGGGCAGATCCAGCGCGTTTCCGATGACGGACTTGTTGGAGGTTCCCAGCAAAATGGGGTAGCCGTATTGGTGCATCTGGGAAATCTCCCGGATGACCTCCAGGTTCATCTCGTAGGTTTTCCCAAATCCCACGCCCGGGTCTAAAATAATCTTGTCCTCGGCAATCCCCGCGTCCTCGGCGATTTTCACCGATTCGCCCAGATCCGTCAGGAAATCCTTCATAAAATCCGCATATTCGGCCTTTTTGCGGTTGTGCATCAGGCAGCAGGCGACTTTTGCGTCGGCGATGGTCTTCGCCATGTCCGGGTCGTATTTCAGGCCCCAGATATCGTTGACCAGATCCGCGCCCGCCGCGATGGCCGCTTTCGCCACCTTGCTCTTATAGGTGTCCACGGAGATGGGAACGTCAAACCGGCCGCGCACCGCCTCAATCACCGGCGTCACCCGGTCGATCTCCTCCTGGTCCGTGATCTGCACATGGCCAGGCCGGGTGGACTCGCCGCCCACATCGATGATGTCCGCGCCCTGGCGGATCATCTCCTCCGTGTGCGCCAGAGCTTTATCCAGCGAATCCCACTTCCCGCCGTCGGAAAAGGAATCCGGCGTTACATTCAAGATGCCCATAATGTAGCATTTTTGTTTTGTGTCAAATGTTTTATTTCCGATTATCATAAAATGCACCTCAGTCCCGTATTTCCATGTTCATTTTTTCGTCCGGCCAGTGGCAGTCCGCCCGCGCGGCGCAGGCAAAACAGTTCCGAGAGGCCTTATCCGCCCGGTAAAGGAGCCTGCCCAAAACGTCGGCGCATTCCCCGCCCTGGGCGCTTCGATGGCCCAGGATCGCCTGCCGGATCTGGGCCTGCTCCTCCCTGGAATAGGAACAGTCGGGCAAAATCTTATCCGCCAGATCTGCGCTTGCCACTTCGTGGGGCGTGCCGTCTTCGTACTGTTTATGCCGTCCAATGTCATGCAGAAGCGCGGCGGCGTAGATCACGTCCTTTTTCACATCCAGCCCTTTTTCCAGGCTGCGGATGTAAGCCAGGCGCGCCACATCCAGGAAATGCGCAAGGGTGTGCCGGCAAAACTTCCGCTCCCGTTCCCAGAGCTGGATCTGCTCCAGCGCATGCTGATACTCTGCATGAAACAAAATCCGATTTACGCGATTCAACCTTTTACCATCTCCAAAATCATTTTCTGCATCTCTAAATTGTCTTTCAGCGTTCCCCGGGTCACGAAGCTTACGGTCTTGCTGCCGGGTTTTTTAATGCCTCGCATAGTCATGCACATATGCTCCGCCTCCACCAGCACCATCACGCCCTGGGGATGCAGATGCTCCCAGAGAGCGTCCGCGATTTCCCCGGTCAGCTTCTCCTGGATCTGGGCCCGGCGGGCGTAGACTTCCACCGTTCTGGCCAGCTTGCTCAAGCCCACTACTTTCCCGTCGGGCACATACGCAATGTGCACCTTACCATAGAACGGAAGCAGATGGTGCTCGCAGGTGGAATAAAATGTGATGTCCTTTTCCAACACCAGCTCGTTGTCGTCTACCGTAAACTGTTTGGCCAAATGCACGCCTGCGTCCTGCTCCAGTCCGCCGTAAATCTCCTCACACATACGGGCAACGCGATCAGGCGTCTCCCGCAATCCTTCCCGATTGGGGTCTTCCCCGATTCCCTCTAAAAACAGACGCATACTCTCTTTGATCTTCTGCTTGTCCAGCATGATAATATACTCCTTTCCGTATATTACATATTTGGAGAATGCTTTTTACACTGAAAAATGAAAAAAACATCTCCATCATGTGAAGAACATATGTCGAAAATATTCCCTACACAATAAGAGATGTCTGACTCTATTGCTGCAACGGGTGCGATTCCCATACCGCAAGTTCAAGTTAAGTGATAAACTCTTCGTTTCAACGGCAACTCCCTATCCGCCGAACACTTCACGCATGGAAATCTATTTTGCATATTATTCATTATCGTTATAGTATATTGCGCACTTAAAAATTGCTTTCTGCATAATCATTATGTAAGGAACTACGAAAACCGCAAGCTGCAGATTGCGGGAATGAATCTTCAAACGCGCTTTAGCGCAATTATATCATATATGCGTAAAATAACAAGTATATCTTTTAAATTTTATGCATATTATTTAGAAGGAATTTTCCGCCTGTATCCCATCATATAGACGGACGCTTTTCGGTCCAGAATTCCCTTTAGTAAAGCCTCCGGCTGTCCGATGGCCTGGGCGGAAGACGCGCGTAGCAGATATTTTCCTTCGAACCGTTTCAGGTCCAGCGGAATGTCGGAAGCCACAATGATTCCGTCGCAGGCGTGGATCTCTTTTGGGGTCAGCGGGTTGCGGACCGCGCCGGCGCCGTTTGTTTCCACTTTAAAGGAAATCCCCATCCGAGAGGCTTTTTGTCGCAGGCTCTCCGACGCCATGCATGTGTCGACGAGGCCCGTGCGGCAGTCTGTAACCGCCAGTATGCGCGCGCTTTCGGGCGTGCGGATCTTTTGCTGGCCCGTCTGCGCCGTTTCCTGTTCCTCAGCCTCTTCAAATATGCGCAGAAATTCCGCCGCCGTGGCCGCATGGCGCAAAGCCCCGGTAAACTCTTCCTGCAGCAGATAAGAGGAAATCCGGCTGAGCATGTGCAGATGCATGTCGCCGCCGTCATCCGGCGCCACGATCATAAACAGCAGGTCCACCAGCTTTCCGTCGATGGCCTGAAAATCGGTGCCCCCCGGCACCACCATGGCGCTTAAAACCAAGTCTTTTACTCCCGCGCTTTTTCCATGGGGAATGCCGATGCCGTCCCCCACGCCGGTGCTCCCCTGCGCCTCCCGCTCGAAGACCGCCGCTTTTAACGCCTTTTTGTCCAGAATCCTGCCGCTTCTCGCCACCAGCTCCATCAGGCGGCCGATCACTTCCTCCTTGCTTCCGGGCTTTCCATGCAATTCTATGCATTGCGGGCATAATAAATTCGTTAACCTCATATCCTACCCTCCAAAAGCGCTCTAGAGCGTGTTTGAAAATTGCTTTATGTCAACCGTGCGTCACAATTTGTACCCACAGGGTATTATAATGGGGAATTTGTCCCAAATGAGGGATGCGTAGCGGGCTACGCTGACCGAATACGGGGCAAATTAACCGCAAAGCGGGGCGTGCGGGTGGCGTGAATGAATTTTCAAACACGCTCTAATACAAAATGCAGGATTGCTTTCCATAGAAAACAACCCTGCCAAAAGATTTTCCTATTGTATGCGTCCGCTTTATAGATTTTCGACTACGAATTTCCGAATCTTCTCCACCTCTTCGTCTTGCACGTCGTTTTCAAAAGAAATCGTGATGCAGTCTCCCTTATGTACGTCCAAAGACACCAGCGCCAGTAATTTGTCCGCGCTGACCACTTTGTCGCCTCTGGAAACCGTCACTGCAGAATCTAGGCTTTTTACCATTTGTACAAATTCGCTGGCCGGTTTCGCATGAAGGCCTAATTTGTTCTGTAGAATGTGCTGAAATTCTTTCATACTATACCTCCTTGGCTTTTTTTA
>CAOJVE010000031.1 GCA_948444865.1 uncultured Lachnospiraceae bacterium | reverse complement strand
GAAACTGTGTGTATGCCTGCAGGAATAAAAAACTTTCTTAATTTTACCCAAATTTCTGTTAGGCTTATAAAACATGGGCAGAAAGGCATGGAGGAGCGGACAGTAAGAAAAATCGCAGAAGCGAAAGGCGTCCCTGTAAATGACTGAGGGTAATTCCCATGTAAGGAATACAGCACATCCATTGTGAAATGTTTTGCAAAGATGTAAAACTCAAAAAATCAATTCATATATTATAATAATGAAACAACGTCCACAGGGCAGGCTCCAATTACGGATCCTGCCCTATTTTTGATTGCATGGAAAGGAGGACAACGCCAATGGACAAAATATTATGCGCGGTTTTGGGTCTGGCTATTGCGGTAGTCGAAGAGATACTCAACGATGAATGAATCCCGTCTGCAAACAGCCCGAAACAGACAATAACTTAAACGTATGAGGACTATGACAGCGAACCCGTAAAACGGCATAACAAGAAAGCCATTTTACGGGTTCGTCTATGTCCAAAAAAATCAAATTTATGAAAACTAAGAAAATAAAAACCAAAGGAGGCATTAAACAATGGCGGCAAATGTTGAAAGCCTGTTTTACACAAGGGAAACGCCCTGGCATGGATTGGGAACAAAAGTGATGGAGGCCCCCGCTTCAAAAGAAGCGTTGGAGCTTGCCGGATTGGACTGGAAAGTCACACAGGAGCCGATTTACACGAACCTGGGAGAGCGAATTGAAGGCTACCGGGCAAACATAAGAGACGTGGATCGGAAACCATTAGGCGTGGTGACGGACAGGTACAAAGTCGTCCAGAACCAGGAAGCTTTCGCCTTTACCGATAGTCTTCTAAAGGAAGGCGTTCGCTACGAAACAGCTGGAAGCCTGCAGGGCGGCAGGAGGATATGGCTGTTGGCGCACATGCCCCGCGAGTATATGATTATGGGCGAAAGGTTCAGCCCCTATCTTCTGTTTTCCAACACGCACGACGGTTCCGGCGCGGTCAAAGTGGCCCTGACTCCCATTCGCGTAGTCTGCCAGAATACCCTGAACCTTGCGCTCACAACCGCAAAGCGTTCCTGGTCCATGATGCACACGGGGAACATCCAGGGGAAAATACAGGAGGCGAAGGAAACCTTGTTGTTGGCGGAAGACTACATGGACAGTCTTGGCCAGGAATTTGAATCCCTGCGAAAAAAGAAACCAACTCCATCCCGCAGCAAATCAAAAACATGAAGCGGCTGCGGGAAGACATGGCCCATCGCTATTTTGACGCGCCAGATCTGCAGGACGTGGGGAAGAACGCCTACCGTTTCATCAACGCTGTGTCCGATTTCGCTACCCATTCCAAGTCCCTGCGCAAAACAGCCAACTACAAAGAAAACCTGTTCTCAAAAAACGTGGACGGCAACCCATTGATCGACAAAGCGTATCAGATGATGCGGGCGGCGTAATGGCCCAAACGCGCAAAAGCGGCTTTAACCAAACCCATAAATATGCTATAATAATCACAGAGAAAGGCGGGATTTTAAAATGACGGATGAAACCATAAACGCGGCCATATGGGAAAAGCTGGAGATTTCCAACGATTTTATTTTCGGGAAAGTCATGCAGGATCCGGAGCTTTGCAGGAAGCTTTTGCAAAGGATACTCCCGGATCTGGCCATAGACCATGTGGAATATCCGGAGGCGCAAAAAACCATCCGTCCCGACGTGGACGCAAAAAGCGTCCGGCTTGATTTGTACGTCATAGACGGCAAAGGGACGGTTTACGACATAGAGATGCAGGTGGCCGGCGCAAAAGATTTGCCAAAGAGGACCCGCTATTACCAGAGCCTTATCGACATGCAGATGATTGACAAAGGCGAGCCGTACAGAAAATTAAATCCAAGCTACGTCATTTTCATATGCCCATTTGACCTGTTTGGAAAAGGCAGGCACATCTACACGTTTGAGAATGTATGCCGGGAGGACAAAGAAATTTCCTTGGAAGACGGAACGGCCAAGATATTTTTAAACGCTTTGGGCGATAAGGATGACGTGAGCGCGGAGTTAAAGGCGTTTCTGGACTACGTGGCGGGAAAGAAACCGAAAGACCCTTTTGTGGAGGAATTGGACGACGCGGTGAAAAAAGCCAGGAAAAACCGGGAATGGAGGCGAGAGTATATGACGCTGCTGATGCGGGATCAGGAAAACATAGAAAAAGGCATGGAAATCGGGGCGGCGCAGGGCATCGTTGAGACGGGGCTTGACTGCGGGCTTTCCGAGGACGACATTTTAAGCAGGCTGCAGATCAAGTTAAGCCTGTCCTACGAATCCGCGCGGGAATATTTTGAAAAATTTGGAAAACAGACCGTTTGAACGCGGACGAAGCGTTCGTTGTAAACAGCCGTTTTGGCCATAAAAAGCCAGACGGCTGTTTTCTTTTGCCTAATCGGACATTTCCGCCTTAATTTTCAAACGCGATAATCAATCACTATAAATATGGAAAGGATGAACGCAATGAAAAAATTAGTGTCAACTTTAAACATCAGCCATGAAGACTGGCTAAAATACAGAAAGCTCGGCATCGGGGGATCTGACGCTGGAGCCATATGCGGCCTGAACTCTTACGTGACGGCCATGCAGGTGTATCAGCGTTTTATGGAGGCCACGGGAAAAAAGGCGAGGAGGGCCAACTGCATATTCTATAATGAAGAGAATCCATTTATGTTGGCCAACGTGGATCGCCTTATAGCCGGGGAGAATGCGGGGTTGGAGTGCAAGACCGCCAGCCCCTACATGGCCGACAAATGGAAGGACGGTGAAATCCCCATGCATTACCAAATCCAATGCTATCATTATATGGCCGTCTGCAACACAAAGGCTTGGTACATAGCCGTCCTTATTTACGGAAAAGAGTTCAAATTCCACAAAATAGAGCGCGATGAAGAAGTTATCGCGGATTTAACACAGATAGAAAAAGATTTCTGGGAAAGGAATGTGCTGAGCCGCGTTCTGCCGGACCCGGACGGCTCCAAGGCTGCGGACGCAGTGATCGCCAGCTACTTTAAGAAAACCAGACCGACCCCTATTTTCCTGCCGTCTTCATTCGACGCAAGGCTGGAACGCCGCCAAGACCTTATTTCCTCCATTGATGAAATGGAGAAAGAGAAAAAACAAATTGAGCAGGAGCTGAAACTCTACATGGGCAAGGCTGAAACGGCGGAAAATGAGCGGTTCCGGGTGTCCTGGAAGCCCGTGGACAGCAGCCGCGTGGATGGGAATAAGCTAAAAGAGGAGCGGCCAGAAATATTCGCGAAGTATCAGAAGACCATACACAGCCGGAGGTTTGCCATAAATGCGGCGTAGACAATATCATTATCATGAAATGGATCCAAGGGGAGGCACGTACCAGCCTCTCCTTTTCCGTTTTGAAAAATACATAATGACGCACAGCCACCCGGATCTTTTTATGGGCATACAGGAGGGCGAAGAAATATGCAGCGAACAGCGGATATAAAGGAAGAGCTTTCCAAAAGGCTCAGCCATCAAAAAGAACTCTCGGATATGACCGGCCAAGCATTCCCAGAAAACGCAAATGCAGGCTTAACAAAAGACGGGGCCATCCGCTTATTGAGGGCGGACGAAATAGAATGCCGAGTGGCCACTGTCAATGTATACGGGCTGCGGCTTCTATTATATAAAGACGCGAGGGTTGACCAGAAGATGCTGGATGAGCTGTTCACGCCCTTTGGATGGAAACGGGAGCGCCAGGAAATAAATGGAAGCCTGTACTGCACCGTCTCCGTCTGGGACGATTCCAAGCGGCAGTGGATCGGCAAGCAGGACGTGGGAACGCCCAGCTATTCCGACAAAGAGAAAGGCCAGGCTTCCGATTCCTTTAAAAGGGCCTGCTTTAACTGGGGAATCGGACGGGAGCTGTACACCGCGCCGGACATCTGGGTTCCGGCTTCGCGCGTCCACATCAAGGAAAAGCCGGAAAAGAAGGGCCATTATTACACGACGGACCGCTTTTTCGTCCAGTCCATATCCTATAACGGGCGGAGGGAGATTTCCGCGCTTGTCATTGTAGATCAAAACGGAAGGGAAGCGTTTCGGATGCCGCAAAAATCTTCGGATGTGCATCCAGAGGGTGCAGGCGCGTCAATGGCGGAACCGGCAAAAACGTGGCAAAGCGTGGAGGCGCAGCCGGAGCCTTCAAAGACGCGTCCAGAAAACGCGGGAATCCAGACGGAACCGCTGATGCGGGAGTTGGAGCGCACTGGGATACCGTTGGAAACGGTTCTGGAAAGATACGGCATTCAGGACATTAGCCAAATGACCGCGGAAACCCTTAACAAAGCGTTGAATGGATTGAGGAAGACCAAAACAAAAGGGGCCGCTTAAATGGAGCGGCCCGATAATCGAAGGGAGAAAAAATATGCGCAATGACGCGATTCAAAAAGACATTATAGAGGAAAATATTGCAATGGACAGAAGGCTGAAGGGCATTGAAAGCGTGGGATGGGAAGGTGTTAAGGGCTATGTCCGCCCATGCATTGCGCCGTCCAGGTGGGAAATCATGAGCGCGGAGGGAATGAGCCTGTTGGCGCGCAGCGATTTTCTCGACCTGGCCGTCTATTATTACATACGGCTGGAAAACCGCCGTGAAAGCGGGGCGAGCGTCGCCTGGGTGAACCGCGGGGCGTTGGAAGATTGGGGAATTTCCATGGAAACCCTGCACGCGCAGGCCATAGAAAACATGGGCAAGGATGGGTATTTCATCCAGCCGATAGAGGATATTTTAAACAGCTTTCTTGGCGGCTTCTTTCCTTTAGAAAACGCCGAAGGGCTTTCCGTCTATGCGTTTACAAACCGGAAAATGATTCTGGGGGCGGCTGGAATCCTGGACAAAGACAGACTTGCGGCCTTTGCCAAAAAAGCGGAAAAGGACCTGTGCATTATCCCTTCCAGCGTGCATGAAACGCTGCTCTGCCTTGGATTCGATCCGACGGATGAGAAAGACCTGAATCAGATGGTGAAAGAGGTCAACCGCACGCAGGTGGAGACATACGACAGACTTTCCGATCATGTGTACTATTATGACAGGGACGCGGATGAGATCCGCGTGAAGGCGTAGGAGGGCAGAGTTATGGAAGAAAAAGAGATAAGATTGACGGTCAGCGATACGCTTGGGGTGGTGTCTGCGTTAGTGAAGACGGTAAGCTTGGCCATTGGGAGTAAGGAGTGTTTCGGGGCGGCTGGTCAGAGCGTGGCCATTGTGTTGGATATTGCCGAGTCGAAACTTGTAGAATGCAGAAGGCTTTTAAATTCTTTGGATGAAAAAAGGAGAATGGCAGATAAGGGGTTTTATCATATAAAAATCTATGCTGCGATTATATCGCCAGATTTCGAGTAACGATTCAAAAACAAAAGAATCCGGAGGTTTATAAAGGAAGCCTCTGGATTCTTTGGAAGAATAATATTTTTTGAATAGATGCTAATTTTGATCAACAGGATATAAACAATATTCTTTTATCATGTATACAAGCCATTCCAAAAAGGGCCACAAAGGAAAGTCTTGGATAGATTGTAAATTGAGCCATAAAAGATAGTCTGTGCGTTTATCATCTGACAATGCATAACATTTTTCTGCCAAGTGTTCAAAATATGACTGGGAGCTGCGGATTTCCTCCGTTCCACCTAAGTTCGATTTTATATATCGATAATAATGTATTTAAACATATATAAAATGTGTATCTTGGCAGGTAGAGAGTTTTGTTTATGGTCTTTAACAATTCCGGGAATAGTTCATCGTTAATAAATCTGTACAATAATATAAAATATTTTTTGTCAAGGCGATCTATTTCTATCACTTTAGAACACCGGATGGCA
Source organism: uncultured Lachnospiraceae bacterium (assembly GCA_948444865.1). Lineage (GTDB taxonomy): Bacteria > Bacillota > Clostridia > Lachnospirales > Lachnospiraceae > MGBC164599. The sequence continues at coordinate 15,287 of CAOJVE010000031.1, read as the reverse complement.
AGAGCGGATAAAAGTCGTATTTTGAGTTCGATATTTTCATATTTTAAGGCCACGTCATGAAATAATCTTGGATGGTCATTTATAAAATCATTATCAGATGAAAAAAGCGTCCACATAAGATTTGCATAATAATTTTGTTTTAACTGTGGTATCAGCTGGCAGCGAAACGGCTCAGATGAGTTCCAGAGTTCTACAAATATCGTTTCATAATCTAATCTGTCATGACGATACTGATCAGTTGCATATCTAGTCAATATCTTATCGAATAGAAGCGACAGGGTATAAGTGTATATGACCATATTGGGCATATATATATGAGGATCGTATCCTGTGGATCCCAAATCTTTTAAAAGCTTTTGCACTGTTGCTATCGCATTGTCAATCTCACCATCAAAGGTAGACGCGTTTTCGAGCCAGGCATTGAGCGCGGATAAAATCGGTTTATCTGTATGGGAGCGGCTGTATAAAATATTTGTTTTATTTGGGTACTGCAGTAAATTTATGATTGCTTTGGCAGAAGGAAAATCACCTACGGATTGGCAATATTCAATGCAGTTATAAACAAATTCCCACCAATCCGCTTGTTCACAGGAAACTTTTTTCTGTTTAGGATTGTTTTTGAGTTTTACAGTGGGCTGTAATTTTTTGATGAATGGGGGCAGTATATTGGTCACAGGTAATTTATATAAGTCCATACTATCTTGCAGATATTTGTTTAAATTTTCTATTATTTCAGAAAATTCGGAAAAAGGTGTTTGGGGAGTATTATAATATATGGCATCGGCGATCAATGGCGGCATTTGTATAAAATCCCCATTGATGTGATTCAGGTAGCCAAGGTCCACAAGCGTTTTCAGGTTCTCTGAAACAGATCCAGGGAGAATCTCCCGCAATAATGGAACAGGGAGAAGGGTATTGTGAAAACGGCATAATATTTTTAAATAGTGAAAAAGCTCCGCTCCATCCTGCGCTTCAAAAAAAGTTTTATTATAGATCTTTTTGAGATGGCCCATAAGTGTCTGTGTCTGCTTATCATACGGGTATTTAAATTTTGGGGGCATCGTTTCCGAGGCGGCAAGCGTCCCTTCATCCGATAATAGTGAGTCAAGTGCGGATGGATCTCGTTTTGACGCATAAGCCAATAATGAAACGATGAGTATATTTCTGTGTGTGAGAGTGAGAAACCTTTCCCGCATATCATTTTCAAAATCTACATTAATGCCTGAGACGTTTTGATAAAGGTTGAGCAAAGTATCGTCATTATGGTCTGGCAGACGGAATTTATGGAAGTCTGCTCCAGTATATGTAGTGTTCCGTGTGACAACGATGATGTGCAATGTGAGTTTTTTGAGTGTTTTTAATATTTGTGATAATGGTTCATTGGAAAGATCCATCCCATCTATGACGAGTAAAGAACACTCTGATTTTTCTTTCAGGATCTTAAGGATTTTTTTATAGGATACATTTTTTTCCATGCCTTCATATTCGATCTCTGATAATGTATATTCTAAAGAACATTTATAATCCACAAGATACGAATCTAACGAGGGATTGCTTTGGAGAAAATATTTGATAAAAGTTGTTTTCCCGCTTCCAGGCACACCTTCTAATATGAGTTTGGGATGTTCTCTTAGGGTGGATGTGAATTTGTCCATAACTTCTTTTGGCGGTGTGATAAATCCAACAGTGTCTGCAGATAAGTAATGATGTGTCTTTTGAAAGGATTTATCATCCAATAAGACTGAACTGTTATGGAGAAGCTCTATAAAGGCTTTATATGCATCGGCGGGGACAATAGACAATGGAAAATATTGAGAATATATCCCCGCTAGATCCGTATAAGCCTCTTTTAGAGCATCATTGATCGTGGAAGGCTCATCCTTTTTTGGTCTTATATACAGAGCGGATATATCTCAGTCTCTTTTTGAGAGTATAGCCTTATATAGAGCTGAAGAAAAAAATTTTTTGAGAGATACCTTTACATTAAGGATGTTTGTAGGGAAAAGGGGACTATCAGGAGATGCTTTCTCTTGTCTGATATCTTCTTCGTCAACAAAATCCCTTATTTCATCATTTTCATGATATCCGATTAAAAAGTAAAAGAAATCATCTATGCTTGAGGAGTCTGCCCCTCGTGCAAAAATGATAGAGTGTTGATCTAGCACAGATACTATTTGTCGGCATAACTTGTTAAAGATTTTTGCGCTCATCTTTTTCTCCTGTATCTTGCTTTGTAAATAGAAATTAAAATTGTGTTTGCATAATGTATTTTACATGATATCAGTATAGAAAGCTACCCTTCTTTGCAAAAATCTCATTAGATCAGCTCGAAAAGGAGCCGATTTTTGCATTGATATATTTTAGGTTGCATGAATAATCTTATTGTGATCAGATTAAATATTATTCCCCGATTAAAGAAAAAAATTTCCTTCCGTGCTGATTTGGCCGATATGGGCTGGGTGTAGAATATCTGTAAACAGATAAAAAGCAGGAGGGAGGGAACGGATAGATAAGGACTGTAGTAATAGAAGGGAGGATTGGAATTTATATTTTGACGCTTGATAAAGATCGGTCTGTAAAAGATCAGGGGTAAAGCGTCCCACTTTGTCAGGACGATTTTTTATGGGATTTAATTTGACTCTCCAAAACTTCTGAAAGGAGAAAAAAGAAGATGAAAGAAACTTTGAGAGTTGAGATCAAAGACAAGCTGAACCTGACAATTGAGGAAGCGGCGGCGTACAGCAATATAGGCGTGAACAAACTCCGGTCCATGGCTGACGAACCGAGCTGCCCATTTGTCTTATATATAGGAAGAAGGAAGGTGATCAAACGTAAAGAGTTCGAGCGGTATCTGGAAAAAGCGGTCGAGGTGTGAAGCTTTAGAGAGTGTTTGAGTTTTGAGATTTTTTGCAGTGGAATATCCGCGAAATCAAAGCCCTTTTCTTGAACAAAAGAAAGGAGACATATCAATGGGAAAAGATTTAAAGGGAAAGGAGTTGGCATAAGCCAACGAAAAGACGGTCTGTATCAGGCCAGATATTGTGACAGGTGGGAAAACATTCCATATTGAGCCGCCGAAGACAAAACAGAGTTATCGAAAAGCGCCAATAAACCGTGTGTGCCGAACATATCTTGAACGGCAGATGAAATTAAAGACAGTTGTGTCACAAAAGAGGCCAAAACAGCAGAATGACTATCTGTTTGTAACGAAATTCAACACACCGCTTAATTCCCAGATATATGCAGATGCGATAAAAGCGGTTATAAGGCAGATAAATCTGGTAAGACCGCTGGACGACCAGTTTGAGGCGTTCAGCGGCCATACGTTCCGGCATACATTTGCGACAAGGTGTTTTGAAAACGGCGTGGATGCAAAGGTGGTGCAGAGTTACCTTGGACACGCGAGCCTGAAAATGACAATGGACTTGTACACGCATGTCACGGAAGAAAAATCCATGACAGATATTGAAAAGATCGTGCCGCAGGCTGAAAGCAAAGCGGTTGACATAAAGGGGGAGATGGTCTGAGATCCACTACACCATTTTCAGGGTTTTGCTACACCATCCACTACACCATTTACACCATTACTACACCATTTTGCTGTAAAAAATCGTGAAATTGCGTGAAAAAATGTGAAATGCATAAAACCGCCTGATTGGGGACAGAACCCAGTATTTTCAAGCGTTTTCTCCAATCAAAACGGCGTGCCGTCCAGGTCATAGGGCGTCGTCTGGTACACATAGTAATTCAGCCAGTTGGTGTACAGATTGTTGGCCGTGGCGCGCCAGAGCAGGTTGGGGGTCTGCGCCGGGTCGTCGTCTTTGTAGTAATTGGCCGGGATCTGTATGGGGAGGCCTTTGGCCAGGTCCCGCCGGTATTCTGTGTCCAGCGTCATGCGGTCATACTCCGGGTGGCCCATGACGAAAATCTGCCGCCCTTCGTGGGCCATGGCCAAAAAAAGCCCGGCCTCGTCCGATTCCGCCAGCACCGTCAGCTCTTTACACTGGCGGATGGATTCCATGGGCACGTCGGTGTGCCGGGAATGGGGCGCCAGAAAAAGATCGTCGAATCCCCGCACCAGCGGGATTTTCCGGTTGGCCACCCGGTGCCAGTAAAGGCCGAAGAGCTTTTCGTCAAGCTGCGTCTTGGGCAAATGGAAGAAATGGTACAATCCCGCCTGGGCGCCCCAGCACAGGAACAGGGTGGAGGTGACGTTTTTGGCGCTCCAGTCCATGATCTCCACCAGCTCGTTCCAATAGTCAACTTCCTCGAATTCCATCTGCTCCACCGGCGCGCCGGTGATGATCAAGCCGTCGAATTTCTGGTTTCGCAGCTCCCCGAAGCTCTGGTAAAATTTATTCAGGTGGCTGACCGAGGTGTGCCGGGACTGGTGGGTGCTGGTGCGCAGAAAAGCCACGTCCACTTGAAGCGGCGTGTTGGACAGGGAGCGCAGAAGCTGCAGCTCCGTGTCCTCTTTTAAGGGCATCAGATTCAAAATCAGAATCTGGATGGGCCGGATGTCCTGGTGGATGGCCCGGTGTTCGTCCATGACGAAGATGTTTTCTTTTTCCAGAATTTCTTTTACAGGCAAGTCGTTTTGTATTTTAATAGGCATATTTTTTTTCTTCCTCGCTTTCCGTCAAAAGTGGCAGGCGCCTGCGAAACCGCTTTCCAATATCACGGGCTTGGCCGCGTTTCTTTTGTCCAAATGCTGGTTATTGAAAGGGGCGTTTCGCAAACGCTTATAAAATTAGAAGCCGTTGTCTGAGGCCGCCGGCGGCTCCGGGAAAGCCGCGCCTTCCGAAATCTCCGCATTTTCCGGGATTTCCATGTCGTCTAGGTTGTCTGCGTCTTCGGTGTCTTCCAAAGCTTCCATGACAGGGACGCCCCGGCCGTTTTCATCAAAATCATAAGTCTGTGCGCCGTTTTCCGTGGGGATCTCAAGCCGCTGGCCGGCGGCCATGGCGCCCCAGTTCATTTCGCCGCTTTCCGCCTGGGAAGGCTGCGGCGGGAAGTAATAGTCGTAAAGAGTTGCGTCGGACGGGTCATCCCAGCTTTGCAGGCGGACCAGGCCTGTGACCAGAACGCCGGTTTTGGGGTCCAGATAATAGCGCATCGTTTTTGGAGCGCCGTTGTCGGAAATCTGCTCCAGCTCCAGCGCCAGCCACCCTGTGTGCAGGGCGCTTTCCGTCTCAAAATAATAGTAATCGGTCCCGTTGAAGCTGTGCCACCCCGGCGCGGGCGCCTGCAGAAGCCGTCCAGATTCGTCAAAGAGATAGTGGCCGCCGTCTACGGCGTTAAATCCCTGCAGGGCCGCTCCCTGGCCGCTGAAATAATATTTTCCGCCGGAAATCTCTGTCCATCCGGTCTGCATGGCGCCGTCGTCTGCAAAATAATAATTTTTCCCGGAAATGTTCTGCAGCCCCGTCTGCGCCCGACCGTTTTTAGCCAGGTAATATTTCCTGCCGGAGAGGGTCTTCCAACCGGTCTGCATCCGTCCGCCTGCGTCAAAATAATATTTTCCGCCGGAAATGGTTCGCCAACCGGTCTGCATCCGTCCGTTTGCGTCAAAATAATATTTTCTGCCGGAAATGGTTTTCCATCTGGTCTGCATCTGGCCGTTTTTGGCAAAATAATATTTTTTGCCGGAAATGGTTTTCCATCCGGTCTGCACCTGGCCGCTTCCGTTCAGATAATATTTCCTGCCGCTGGCGGTTTTCCAGCCGGTGGCCACGGAGCCGTCGGCGTTGAAGTAATACGTGTATTTGCCGATGGCTTTTAAGCCCTTTTTCTGGTGCAGGACGCCGTTTGGCTGGAAATAATATTTCTTTTTGTGGATGGTCTGGAAGCCGGCATACATGCCTTTGGCTGTGAAATAATATTTTTTGCCCTGAACGGTCTGCCATCCGGCGGACAGCTTTCCGTTGGCCGCGAAATAGTATTTTTTCCCATTGATTTTGGTTATGCCGGTGGCCCGGTATCCGTTGGCGTGGAAATAATATTTGCTGCCCTGGATGGTCTTCCAGGTTTTTCTGGCGAAGGAGCCGTTTTTGTAGCGCCATTTGTAGCCAGCGTTGTATTTTTGCCAGCCGGATTTGTTGCGGCTGGGTACCCAGCGGCCCTGTTCGTCGTAGTAATAGCGGTTGTCCAGCCATCCGGTGAGCATGGAGCCGTCCGAGCGGAAATAATACCAGTGGCCGCCGATTTTCTGGTCGCCGGTCTGCATCCGGCCCTTGGCGCTGAGATAGTATTTTTTCCCTTTGCTCTCTACCCAGCCGGTCTGCATGGCGCCGTCGCTGCCGCAGTAATACCAGTGGCTGCCGTCTTTGAGCCAGCCGGTTTTCATCTGTCCCGTGGAGCCGAAATAGTACCATTTGTTTTTATGCTTCAGCCATTGGTCGGTCAGCGGCTTATCGGAGCCGGCCGGGAAATAATAGCCGGTTCTTCCCACCCGCTGAAAGCCGCCGCCCACGACTTTTTTGCCGTTTTTCAGGTAGACGTAGCCGTTTAGGCCCACGGAGTAGCCGGACACGATCTTGTTGGCCAGGGAGGCGTCCCGGCCAATGTTGCTGGAAATGCGCCTGTTCATATTTATGACGGTGGCCCCGGCGCTTCCGGCGTACAGCGACGTGATGTAGGTCCGGGCATTTACAGAGGCCAGCGCGTTCCACATCTGCTGACGGGTCTGACCGGTTTTTCCGGTGAGAACCGCGATCTGGGGGCTTAGCCGCTTCAGGTAGCCGACCGTGTTGGAGCCGTAATAGCCGTGGTGGCCCAGTTTTAACACGTCCACATGGCCCAGCTGTTGGGCCAGCTTATCTTCCGCGCCCCGGTAGTTGTTGATGTCCCCGGAGAGGAAGGCGGTGGAGCCGTTGGCGGTGACTTTCACGCCCAGACAGAAATAGTTGGCGTCGGGGGCGGATAATTTTTCCTCGTAGTTCATAATCTCGATGGTCATGCCGTCGCCCAGGGTGAACTTCGGCTTGGCCGTCTGAGGCTTGGAATTCCCCGTCAGGGGCAGAGGCGCCGCGTCGTATGTATCGTTTACGATCATGGGCGTATAGTCCGTGACCGTTTCCTCCTGGGACAGTCCGGCCTGGGCCTGCCCGTCGGCTGCGGGCGCGGCGCCTGACACAGAAAGGTCCGCCTCTTCTGTCAAGTCCGCGCCTTTTGTCTCCTGCGGGATTTCCTCGTTGGGAGAGTCGGCGGCGTAGAGGGGAGCCGCCTGGTAAGCGCGGGCGGCATTCTTCTTATTGGAAGAATTTTTTATTTTCCGCAGCGGGTCCACGTATGCGGCGTTTTTCTTAAAATACTGAATCAGGGTTATGCCGTCCTCGGCGCTTGTGGCCTGGCGGTTCACTTCCTTGATGGCTTTTATGGCGTTGTCGTATACATACAGATTATCCCACAGACGGGTTTTGTTGGTGATGTAGGAATCTTTGTAAGGGCGCATGTAAACCCGTTTGGGGCGAAATTTCTTAATGATCATATGGGCGTTTCCAATATGGTCGCTGTGGGGATGGGTGCCGATGTAGAACTCCAGCCGCTCTACGCCCACGGACTGAAGGTATTGGATAACGTTCGTGCCCTGGCCGTTGCCTTTTACAATGCCGGCCCGCCAGGGATAGCGTTTGTCCTTTCCGTCGGGATAGCCCGCGTCTTCGCCGGAGTCCACCATGCCGAAGGCGCCGTTGCACTCCAGAAGAATCGCGTCGTTGTTGGCGTTTAAGTTAATGAAATGGATCTTGGCCCCGGAAGCCCCAGAGGCGGCCAAAACTTCCTGCGCCGGTGAGGCGAAAAGAGGCGGGCAGGCCAACGCGGCTGCCGATAGCATATAGAATAAAAATCGTTTCAGTTTGTTCATAAATCAGTCGCTCCTTGCTATGCTTCGCGTTTTTTCGTTACGTATCAGCTTTATGATTTTAACACATCGGAAGACGTTTTTCCACAGATTCTTTTTTATGTATTAAGTTGCAGGAAGAAAATGCCGATAATCAAAATAGGAATCGAGTAAATGCCGGTCTGAAAAAGACTGTGAAGATAGAGTGTTTTGGGATGGAGGGAACTTGAATGAGAATTCAGCACAATATCAAAGCATTGAATGCACAGAGAACGTTTAAGATCAATAATTCTCTGGAGAAGAAAAATGTGGAAAAGCTGGCGTCCGGCTATCGGATCAACCGCGCGTCCGACGACGCGGCGGGACTGGACATTTCCGAGCAGATGCGGGCGCAGATTACGGGACTGGACCAGGCCTATGACAACGCCATGGACGGGATTTCCCTGGTGGAGACTATTGAGGGAGCCATGGAAGAGGTGCACTGCATCCTAAACCGGATGTCGTCTCTGGCCACCCAGTCCGCCAACGGCACGTATTCCGATGCGAACCGTCAGACCATGCAGGAAGAGGTGGACCAACTGACGCAGGAGGTAGAGCGGATCAAGGACACCACCAGCTTTAACGGACATCTTCTTTTGCAGGGGGATCAGGGAGCCGGAACGATTCTTTTGCAGGTGGCGGAGACGTCCGAGGGCAGCAGCCAGCTTACGGTGGAGCTTCCCAACCTGAATATGCAGAATCTGGGGATTTTGGATATTTCCGTGGAGACGGCGGAGGACGCGCGGTCTTCTCTGGAAGGGCTGTTAAGGGGGATTGATTACGTCAGCTCCCAGCGGGGCAAGGTGGGCGCGTACGAGAACCGTCTGAAGTGCACCGCCAATAACTTAAACGTGATGTCTGTCAATACGTCCGCCTCAGAGAGCCGCATCCGGGACGTGAATATGGCCAAGGAAGAGATGAAGCGGGTGAAGAACGATATCTTCGGAAATTCCGCCCAGGCCATGCTCGCCCAGGCCAATCAGGTGCCGGAAGGAATCCTTCCGCTGCTGGAGCAGTAATATAACTATATAAAAAATTAATAAAATTATGGAAAATCAGTTGACGGATGGAGAATATCTGCTATAATAGTCTTTGTGCAATAAAATACCCATACAGTTGTATTTAAGCACAATCTACAACTGGAGGGAGGTTAGGTGTGAGTTTATGTCAAATGTTATCGTAAAAGAAAACGAAACTTTAGACAGTGCCTTGCGCAGATTTAAGCGAAGCTGTGCAAAGGCAGGCATTCAGCAGGAAATTCGTAAAAGAGAACATTACGAAAAACCAAGCGTACGCCGTAAGAAAAAGTCTGAAGCTGCCAGAAAACGTAAATATAATTAATGTGCGCAAAAATCCCTGCCGTTGTGACAGGGGTTTTTTACTTGGTTCATAATTTATGAAAAAAATATTTAAGATTCTTTTTAACCGCGTGTTTTACGTCAGCGTGGCGCTGCTTCTGCAGATGATCTGGTGGTTTGCGCTGGTCTGGTTTCTGAACAATATGTCCCAGGTGAACCGGATGCTGTTAAGCGTGGTGGCCGTGGTCATTGTGCTGTGGCTGGTCAATAAGCGGATCAATCCATCTTATAAACTGGCCTGGACCATATTGATTCTGGTGGTTCCGATTTTTGGCGTTTGCCTCTATGCGGTGTTTGGGACTTCCCGCGTCGCCTCGGCCATGCAGAAAAAGTACGAAGAGGTTTTGGAAGAAGGACGGGATCTGCTTAAAGAGCAGCCCAGCTCCCGCAAAAAGCTGGATGAGTTCAACCGCAGCGTGTCCAACCAGTCCAGATACATCCGGGACTATACGAAATTTCCGCTGCAGGAGGGCACCGTCGCGGAATATTATTCGGAAGGAGAATATATGTTTCCCATGCTTTTGCAGGAGCTGGGAAAAGCGCAGCATTTTATTTTCATGGAATATTTTATCATCAACGACGGCGTGATGTGGAATTCCATTTTAAATATCCTGGAGGAAAAGGCGGCCCAGGGCGTGGATGTGCGTCTGATCTACGACGATTTCGGCTGCATCACCACGCTGCCCCACCGCTTTTACAAAGAGCTGCAGGAAAAGGGCATCAAATGCGCGGCGTTTAATCCGTTCCGCCCCATGCTGAATGTGATCCTAAACAACCGGGACCATCGGAAAATCTGCGTGGTGGACGGCCATACAGGGTTTACGGGAGGGATTAACCTGGCGGACGAATACATCAATCTGCGTCAGCGGTTCGGCCATTGGAAGGATACGGGGATTATGTTAAAAGGGGAGGCCGTCTGGAATCTTACGGTGATGTTTCTGCAGATGTGGTCGGTGATCACCAAACTGCCGGCGCAGTTTTCGGATTATACGCCGCATAAGCATTACCCAGAGGCGTTTCCTTCTGACGGCTTTGTGCATCCCTACTGCGATACGCCTTTGGACAACGAGATCGTGGGGGAAGACGTGTATCTGAATATGATCAACCGGGCGGAAAAATACGTATACATCTGCACGCCATATCTGATCATTGACAATGAGATGATGACGGCTTTGTGCCTGGCGGCCAAAAGCGGCGTGGATGTGCGCATTATGACGCCGGGCATCCCGGATAAGAAGATCGTGTTTTTGCTCACCCAGTCCTATTACGAGCAGCTGATTGAGGCCGGGGTGAAGATCTATGAGTACCAGCCGGGATTTCTTCACGCCAAGTCTTTCGTCTGCGACGACGAGCTGGCGGTGATCGGCAGCATCAACATGGATTACCGCAGCCTGTACCTGCATTTTGAAAATGGTGTGTGGCTGTACCGCAGCCAGGCGGTCTGCGCCATGCGGGAGGATTATCTAAAGACGCAGGAGGCGTGCCGGCAGGTGACGCTGGAGTTTTGCAAGAGTCGAAATATGGTCGTGCGGGCGGTGCAGAGCGTTCTTCGGCTGTTCGCGCCCATGTTATGAAAAAAAGGAGGGCCTATGTGGAGCAGGCAGTTTTTTGGGGTTGACGCGTATCATTTGATCCAATGGTTTCTAGTTTATAGTATCCTGGGCTGGATGGTGGAATCGATTTACATGTCCTTTTGCAACCGCCGCTGGACCAACCGGGGGTTTGTCAAAGGGCCTTTTTGTCCCATTTACGGATTTGGCGCGCTGGGCGTCTATTTCCTTTTGCGGCCCTTCGACGGCCACTACATAGCCCTTTACATTCTGGGCGCTTTAATCGCCACGTTTTTTGAATTTCTGGTGGCGAAGGTCATGCAGCATCTGTTTGGGGCGGTCTGGTGGGACTATGAGGATAAGCCCTTTAATTACCAGGGGATCGTGTGCCTGGAGAGCACACTTGCCTGGGGGCTTTACACGATCCTGCTGTTCGGATTTCTGCACAGGCTGGTGGACCGGCTGGTCAATGCCTATCCGTACCGGGTGGGAATTTTCCTGGTAAATCTGGTTTTTGTGGCGTTTACCATTGATCTGGCGCACAGTCTGCATGAGGCCAAGAAGGATAAATTTTTTAAAGACGAATTCTTCTTTTAGGAAAAGAATGGGAAAACTTTTTGCATAATCGCTTGGTTTCCCTCTTACAATTAAAGTAGGATGGAAATGGAGAGTGAAAATATGCGAAATCGGATTTTTTACGGATTGATTGCGGGCCTGCTCCTGATTTGCATGACGAGTGAGGTTTGCCTGTTTCCCATCACGGCATGGGGAGTCTCAAAAAATCAGGAAGAGGACGGCGCAGACGGCGGCGCGGCGGTTCAGATAGCGGCGCCCCACGGCGTGCTGATGGAGGCGGCCACCGGGAAGATTATATTTGAGAAAGAAAAAGACGTGGAGGTCAGCCCAGCCAGCATTACGAAGATTATGACATTGATTTTGATTTTCGACGCGCTAAAAGAGGGAAAGCTTACCATGGAAGAGGAGGTTTCCACCAGCGCCTACGCCAGGTCCATGGGCGGCTCCCAGGTTTTTCTGGAGGAAGGGGAAAAGCAGACGGTGGAGACGCTGATCAAATGCATTGTCATCGCGTCGGGAAATGACGCCAGCGTGGTTATGGCCGAGCGCATCGGCGGCAGCGAAGAGGCGTTTGTGCAGATGATGAACGAGCGGGCCAAGGGGCTTGGCATGGAGCATACCCATTTTGAGGACTGCTGCGGCCTTACCGAGTCCAAAAACCATTATTCCACCGCCTACGACGTGGCGCTGATGTCCCGGGAGCTGGTGACCAATTACCCCAAGATCCTGGAATATTCCTCCATCTGGATGGACACGATCACCCATGTAACCAAGCGCGGCAGCAGTGAGTTCGGCCTGACCAACACCAATAAATTAATCCGAAGCTTTGACGGCTGCGTGGGCTTAAAAACCGGCAGCACAAGCCTTGCCAAATACTGCGTGTCCACGGTGGCGGTGCGAAACGGCATCACCCTGATCGGCGTGGTGATGACGGCGCCGAATTACAAAGTCCGTTTTGCCGACGCGGCGGCAATGTTAAACTACGGATTCGGCAAGTGCAGCATGTTCGTGGATGAGCATAAAGAAAAGCTGAAAAAGGCGCCGGTGAAGGGCGCCATCGAGGGCAGCGTACCCTGCAAGTTCAGCGAGACGTTCTACTATCTGGACACCGAGGGGAAATCCATGGACGGCATGAAAAAGGAGATACGCATGAAAAAGTCCCTGACAGCCCCCATTAAGGCCGGGGACGTGACCGGAAAAGCCGTGTACCTGCTGGACGGGCAGGAAGTGGGAGACGTAAACATCGTGGCGGCGGAGGATCTGGCGGCTTCGGGGTATCTGGATTATCTGATATACATCTGCATGCAGGCGGTTTTATTTTAACGCGTGAAAAAAAGCTCCAAGGCGGCGGTCCTCGGAGCTTTTTTATCTTATGTATTAAAGTTTGGGAATGTTTTTTAATTGTTCTAAAGTGCGGTCCAGGTTTTCCTTGTGCCAGTTCGACACTTTCAGGCCTTCGCTGTATACGGCCAGGGAGCCGGAAGAGAGCAGGTCGCTTAGTTCCTTTTGCTGTGTGGTCAGGCGCAGCGTGTCCGTGTCTGTCTTTATGGTAATCAGATAATTCATGAGATCCTCGGTGATCTCAACGGATTTTATTGAAAAATAGGGGATCTGTAAAGCGATTTCTTTTTTCAGAGTCGCCATTGCGCTGAATGGGACCAGGACAAGCTCTGCCTTGCAAAGCTGCAGAACATAAAATTCCATGCTGAAAAAACTTGCGATCTTCGCGCTTAAGTTCTCCGGGGCGTATTTTATAATAATCCCCATGTCCTCGATGGGGTCAAATCCGGCTTTCTGAATAATTTTCCAAACTGTCTTTTCGGCTGCAAATGAAAGATTCCTCCTTATATGCTTTTTGGATTTCATTTTATCATAAATATTTTTACGAGTCCATGAAATTTTGCGCAGGAAAGAAACTTCTTAAATTTTCACAAGGTTTGTGTTATCTTTAGTTAAAGAAGGTCATCTGCTTTATAGATTATGCCTTAATATCCAAAGATGGCCTCGGTTTTAATGAAAATTCGCTGCCGCCTTTTACAATGCGTTTTTCTACATCTTCGCGCGTAATGTTGCGTACAATGCTTGTATCAAATGGCTGTCCAAGCTGCCAGTTGGGGTTCGCTTCTTTTACAGCTTCGTAAAACGCTTTTGTATACATTCGCTCGTATTGTCCAAGCGTCCACGTGCCGCTTAACCGATCGGATTTGTTAACGCTTAACTGATAGCGCGTAAAAACTTCCGTGCGTTTTGTTGTATCGCCATTGGCGACTCCGTTTTCTTGTATGAAATGGCGCATAGTTTCGTCAAACATATCTTGCCGGGCAGTTTCGGAAACATCTATTATTTTATGGAATTCGGACGGGTCTTTACCTGTAATGTCCATTCCCGCTACACCGTAGCAATTTACGAAATCGCCGTCCTCATCAAAAAGTCCCATATAATTACGAATAAATGTTTCTTCGTCTGCTTCCAGCGGATTTTTAAATTTAAAATCAAAGTCATCATATTTCTGCCCCAGCAGCTGCTTAAGCATTTTTAAATTTTGCAAATCCTGTTCAAGCTTTGCTTCCGCGGCAGATTTGGTTTCTTCTCCGTTAGGATGGCCTTCGTCATACATTGCTTTCGCTCGTTTGTATCGTGCGCTGTTTGTGTTAATGGCGCCTGTGTAAGGTTTATAACCGACAGTCATTGACATAACATAATCCTCCTTAAATATAAATTTTTTTGGCTGTGCGCTTTACTATTATATCGGCAATTTAGCGGAATTTTTTATGGCAAATCAACGCGTTTTTTCTGGCTATGCGAAGCTTGAATTGTGGCCCGGAACATGATAGACTGTATCCTATGAAAAAATTTCAAGTGAAGACTTATCAGATTTTGTCCAAAAAGGTTGAAAAGGGCCGGCGCATCCGTCTGGCGTTTTTAAGCGATCTGCACGGCGCATCCTATGGCCGGGGAAACAGCCGTCTGGCGCGGGCGGTGGAAAGGCTCGGGCCGGATTTGATTTTAGTGGGCGGCGACATGATGGTGGGGGAGCCGAATCCCCGGCTGGAGGCGGCAGAAGAGCTTCTGAGGGCGCTTGTGAAAAAGCGTCCGGTATATTACGCCTTTGGGAATCATGAGAGCCGTCTGATGGAAAACCCTAAGAAATACGGGAAGTCGTTTCCCGCGTTTTGTCGGCGGCTAAAGGCGCGGGGCGTCTGTTTTCTGCGCAATCAGAAGGCGACCGTGGACGTGGGCGCAGGCGTTCCCGTGACGCTTTGGGGCTGGGACGGGCCGCGGCGTTTTTACCGGAAATTAAGAAGCGTCTCCATGGAGGACGGCTATCTGGAAAGGACCCTTGGGCGGCCAGAGCCGAAGGCCTATCATATCCTGCTGGCCCACAATCCCCAGTTTGCGCAGGCGTATTTTTCCTGGGGAGCGGATTTGATTTTGGCCGGCCATTACCACGGGGGCGTGTGCCGTTTTTCAGAGAATCGGGGGCTTCTGGCGCCGAACTTCCGGCTGTTTCCCCCGTACTGCTGCGGCCTTTTTTCACAGGGGGAACAGCGCATGGCGGTAAGCCCCGGGCTGGGAGAGCATACCGTAAGGCTGCGGGTGCATAACCCACGGGAATTATTTGCGATCGAGATCGCGCATGGAGGCGATGCGTAATGGCCATACCGGTGAAACTTCCGGCCTTTGAAGGGCCGCTGGATCTGCTGCTGCATCTGATTGATAAAAATAAAGTGGATATTTATGACATTCCCATCGTGCAGATCACGGATCAGTATATGGCGTACATCCGCCAGATGGAGCGGGAAGACTTAGGCCTGATGAGCGAATTTATGGTGATGGCGGCCACGCTGATGGATATCAAGTGCCGGATGCTGCTGCCTGCGCCTGTGAAGGAAGAGGAAGAAAAGGAAGATCCCCGGGCGGAAC
>CAOJVE010000030.1 GCA_948444865.1 uncultured Lachnospiraceae bacterium | reverse complement strand
CAGCATGTGCAGCAGCGTGGATATCCCGCTGCCGGAAGTGCCCACCACAGAGACGAAGCTTCCCTGCTCCACGCAGAGATCCACCCCGTCCAGGGCCCGCACCATGTTTTCCCCTTTTCCGTAATGTTTGGTCAGATTGCTGGTTTGTAAAATATCCATATCGCTCCTCCTTGCGTTCGGCTTCGGCGTTTGGCGCCCGCCTCTTTATAGGAGATATTATACAATAATAATCTTTCCACATTCTTTCAGGAATCTAACAAAATTGCAAGAAAGCCGCAAAACGTGCGGGCAATTTGTGCTATACTTATAAAAACATTCAGGCATGCGAAAGGAACCGCCGAAAGGGAGGATATGGCGATGCAGGAGGGCAGATTATTTAAGATTGTGTATCATTTACTGGATAAAGGACAGGCCACCGCTCCGGAACTGGCCAGAAAATTTGAAGTGTCCGTCCGAACCATTTACAGAGATATTGAGGCCTTAAGCGGGGCGGGCATTCCCATTTATACCGAAGCGGGCAGAAATGGCGGCATTCATTTAATGCATGATTTTGTCCTGGATAAAGCTGTATTGTCAGAAGAAGAGAGGCGGGAAATCCTTGCGGCCTTACAGAGCGTAAACGTCGTGCAGAATAATGGCGACAGCCGGACTTTGCAGAAACTTTCCGCGGTGTTTCATCTCGGCCGGGAGGACTGGCTGGAGGTGGATTTTTCCAGGTGGGGAAATAATGGATTCGACAATGAGAAATTTGAATTGCTGAAATCGGCGGTCATCCACCGCAGAAACGTTAAGATTCAGTATGCGGGCGCTAACGGGGCGATCCGCGAGAGAATCGTGCAGCCCGGCAAGCTTGCCTACAAAGGGATGGCGTGGTATTTGAAAGCTTTTTGCACAGAAAGGCAGGATTTCCGGGTGTTCAAATTGAGCCGGATTTTAGATTTGGAGATTCTTAAGGGAACCTTTTCGCGGCGCGATTTTCCAGGCCCGCCGGACATCGACCAGGGGGAATACAGGCGGATTACGCTTCGTTTTCCGGGGGAAATGGCATACCGCGTTTATGATGAGTTTGACAAAAGCCAGGTGCAAAAGCTGGCCAACGGAGATCTGATCGCTTCCGCAGAAATGCCGGAGGATGCGTGGCTGATAGGTTATCTGTTGTCGTTTGGCGCGCAGGTGGATATCATTTCACCGACTTATTTAAAAGAGATACTGGCAGAACAGGCAAAGTTAATATATGAAAAAAATAAACCCTGACACAAGATGTCAGGATATGTGTGTTATATTAAATGCGAGAACAGGATAATTAAAAAGACGGAGGTAATGAAAATGAACGAAATGAATCTGAAATTTTGCCAGTGCTGCGGTATGCCGATGGGGGAGACGGACGAGCTGTATGGAACCAATGCCGATGGCAGTAAAAGTGAGGACTACTGTAAGTATTGTTTTGAAAAGGGCGCGTTTACGTTTCAGGGGACAATGGAAGAAATGATAGAGATTTGCGTTCCTCATATGGCGGCCGCCAATCCCGATATGGATGAAGAAGAGGCGAGAAAAAGGATGCTGCAATGGTTCCCTGCCTTAAAACGCTGGAAAAAATAAGCGGTGGCTGAGGACGAAGGATTTCCCGCGATTTTTTCTGTGGAAGCGTTTTCCTGTTTGTGTTATACTGATATCGGAAAAGTATGAGTGTGAGAATATGGAAAGGAATGTTTGCCATGGCATCAGCGTCGGCGCGGGAAAAAGTATATACGATAGAGGATATCTATGAGCTGCCGGACGGCAGCAGGGCGGAACTGATTGACGGGCGAATGTATGGGATGGCGCCGCCTGGCCGGATGCGCCAGACAATCGCGCGGGAACTTTTTACTTCCATAAATTCCTATATTCGCTCGAAAGGCGGTTCCTGTGAAGCTTTTTTTGCCCCTTTTGCGGTGTTTTTGAATGCGGATGATAAAAACTATGTGGAACCGGACATCTGCGTCATCTGCGATCCAGCTAAATTGACGGATAAAGGCTGTTTTGGCGCGCCGGACTGGATCATCGAGATTGTATCTCCCAGCAGCAGGCGGATGGATTATTATACGAAGCTGTTTAAATATCGCGCTGCCGGGGTTCGGGAATATTGGATTGTCGATCCGGAGAAAAACCGCATTCTCGTCTATTGTTTTGAATCGGAGGATACGGGGGACTATACCTTTGGCGATTCGGTGAAAGCCGGCATTTATGAGGATTTGCACATTCATTTTCAGGACATTGGTAAGTTGTTGGGATGTGAAGGGACTTAATGTAGATGTGAATCGTCAGACTTTGCTGTATTTCGTGGGTGTACCGCTGAACAGCGGTTTGATGGGCGCGTGATGGCGCCAGCCGCGAACGTATCGGCCGTTTTGCGAATTTCCTTTCGGCGCGATCCGAGAAAGAACTTTGCCGATGATCTGGGAACAAAATTGCAGAGAAGTTGAAAAAATTATACGCATGGTTTATAATGTGCTTAACAAGAGAACCGCTGGCCAGCGCACACCTGGCCGCCGGAATAGTGTTAGCGAAATAGCGCCTACTTTTCCAGAGCAAGGGCGTTATTTTTTATGCATAAAGATCGTAATTACAAGAGTGATTACAGAACATATCATTGTGATACAACTGAATAAGTCATTGTATGCAACCATAGCTCCCAGCCTCCTTTCTTTCGATCGGCGGCTGGGGAGTTTTTTCAGTTTGTTTAAGGCGCGGGATGAATAATCTCCCGCAGGTTTTTCTCCACCAGCTTGCGGGGTATCATAACCTGGTGTTGGCAGCCGGTGCATTTCAGACGAAAGTCCGCCCCCACCCGTAAGATTTCCCATTGGCTGGCGCCGCAGGGATGTTTTTTTTTCAGGCGAATGACATCGCCCACTGCAAATTTATCGGCCATTTTGCGCCCTCCTTTTTTGATTGATGAAGGGCCGCCCCTTCGGCGGCGGATTTATACGGCGATCTGGGAAAAAACTTCTCCGATGGGCTGGGAGATGACCAGATCCGCCTGGCGGTCCCTGGGCGTAGGGGCCTTGTTGATGACAATCAGTTTTTCGCCCTGGAAGTAGTCGATAAGTCCGGCGGCGGGGTATACGGCCAGAGAGGTGCCGCCAATAATCAGCGCCTGGGCGTTTGCGATGGCGTGGACGGACTGCTGGATGGTGTTCTGGTCCAGGCCTTCCTCATAGAGAACCACGTCGGGCTTGATGGTGGCGCCGCACGCCGCGCATTTGGGCACGCCGGAGCTGCTCTTCATATAGGCGAAATCATAGGATTTGCGGCATTTGGTGCAGTGGTTCCGATAGACGGAGCCGTGGAGCTCCAGCACGTTTTTGCTGCCGGCCATCTGGTGCAGGTTGTCGATGTTCTGGGTGATGACCGCCTTTAGCTTCCCGGCCTGTTCCAGCTCGGCCAGCTTTAAGTGGGCGGCGTTGGGCTTGGCCGTGTCGCAGAGCATTTTCGCCTGGTAGAAGCGGTAAAATTCCTGGGGGTTGCCCACGAAAAAACTGTGGCTTAAAATGGTTTCCGGGGGATAGTCGTACTGTTGGTTGTACAGCCCGTCCACGCTGCGGAAGTCCGGGATGCCGCTTTCCGTGGATACGCCGGCTCCGCCGAAAAAAACGATGTTGTCGCACGTGTCTATGATTTCCTGTAATTCTTGTATTTCTGGCGTCATTGCATTTCCTCCTGTATCTGCTTAAATATGGAAATCCCCCTGGATGGCGCATAGGGGGATTTCTCTTGCGTTTAAATGGTTACGTCCAAAGCGGCGCTTTCTGCCGCCACAGCGGCCGCCGCGTCTGTGGCTCCCGCCGCAGCGGATGCGCCAGAGGGCAGCGAGGGGGACGCGCCTGCGCCGGGGAGGGGAATGGGGAGGCTGTCGGAGGAATCCTTTTGCTGGGAGGATTCTTTTAAGGCGTAATCCCATTCTTCCCGGCGGCGTTTCCGCTGTCTGCTGCGCAGTTCATCCTGCAGTTCTCTCGCTTCCTGTTCCTGCTCCCTTTTTTCGGCTTTTTTCCGCCGTTTCTCCAGATCCTCTTCTTTGGTCAGGCAGCGCATTTTGGTGCGTATGCGCTTAATCAGTTTTTCTGTGCGGCGAATCATCTGTAAGACCTTCTTTTTGTCTTTGTCATCGCAGGAGATGTAGCACATCTTCAGGTTGGCCAGGGAGCGCAGGGCCTTTCCGGAAACCTGCTGCACATCCATCTTCGTCTGGCTGTTGGCCAGCTGGATGGCCAGAGTCCCCACCTGGTCGTCGGGCAGGGAAGACCTTATCTTGCCGCTGGCGCCGCCGCCGTGGGCAGCCTGCTTGGAGGCAGGGGTATAAGGCGCGCTTTTTTGTTCATCGGCGGTGGGCGCCGGTGGTTTTTCTTCGGTTTGCGGGTTGCTGTCAGCGGCGTCCGTGGCTGCCTGGCGGCCAAGAGACATATTTCTCCAGTTTTCTGCCGATATTTTCATAGATACCCCCTCTTTACAAATGCTTTTACAATCTTAGGTGATTGCGAAGCGCAAGTTTCATAGTTTTATAATCTATTTATCGGACAATTTTCTGAAAACTTTAATCCAACTGGATGCCCTGCACCACGAAACGGGTGGCGCTGTTGCCGGTGCAGGTGGACAGCGTCATGATTTTGTCAAATTTCTTGGGGTCGGCCCGCGTCTCAACCTCAGAGTTTGCTTTCATCTGCTTTAGGTAGGCGGTGTATTCCTCGCCGGGCTTGCTGAACAGCGTGTATGTAAGGCTGTTGACCTGCGCGGTGTACGTGGAAAAAATCTCGTATTTATAATTTTTTTCCGGCGTGAGCATCCAGAAGTAGGGGCTGGCGGCGTAGGCGTTCTCCGTGACGAATTTCTTAAGAATGCCAAACATGGAGCCGTCCTTCATATTGTGGCCGTAGACGATGGTGTTCAGATCCGAGAAGTCCCGCTTGTTTTCGTAGTCTATGAAAATGGTGCCCGCGAAGTTATAGGTCTTCTGGTAAGTCATGTGCAGGTAATAGTCGTTGTCCGTTCCCTGCACCACCGGATAGCTGATGCCCAGCGCTTCCACATAGAGCCATCCCACCACGTCCTGGTTCTCCGCCAGAAGCGCGTCAAAATCCACGGTGATGGGAGGCTCGTTGCTGGAATTGGAGCCGTCTTCGCTTTTCCGCTTTTCATTGGGCTTTACCGCCATCTCTTCTATTTTCTTATACTCGTCCTTGGCCTGTTTGTAATCCTTATAAATGCCGAACAGCTTCCATCCGGCGAAGCCGAACACGCCGATGGCCGCCAGCAGGGCGAGGGTTAGAATGTAATCGCTTGCTTTCTTCTTTTTTTTATTTTTTGCCATAGCATCCTCCGAAATTGTTTTTTTGGAATAGAAATTGAGGGAGTTCTCTTTAGAAAATAGTATAAAGGTTTTTGGGAGATTTCGCAATTAGATAATTATGCAAAATGAGCGCGAAAAGCCATGGAATGCCTCTGGAAGACGCCCGGCTGCACAGGCGAGAATAGATACGGGCGGCGCGCCCGCTGCCTGTCGGGTTTTATAGGCCCGGAAAATGCGGCAGGACGCGCGCGCCAGTTTATAAGTCCAGTTCTTTGAGGTCAATCCACAAATCGCCGTAAATGCCGGATTTTATTTTATTGTGAAATGTGTATACGGTCATTTTAAACTGTTCTTCCGCCAGATGATACACAACGACGGTCGTTTTCGCTGGGTCCACGATCCAGTATTCCCGGACCCCTGCGTCCAGATACAGGTTGATATTCCCGAACCAGGAAATGCATTTGTGAAGGCCGCCCACAGGCAGAAAATCACCGCCGCGAAGGTGGCCGACACCAGAAACCAGTTGGTGTTTTCCAGCGCCCATGCCATCCCCGCGCTGGTGGCTTTCGCGAAGCCAACAGGAATGAGAAAACCCCATGCCAGCAGCAGGGTAAGCAGGGCTGCCGGAATCCAGAAAATGCGTCCGTTTAATTTACTTCCTACCATAATTATCCTCCTTTACCTTCTTTACGCACCCGGGTGGACCTGATTCCCAGGGCCTCCCGGTATTTGGCGACTGTCCGTCTTGCGATTTGAATTCCCTGCTCCTGCAAAAGCGCAGTCAGATTTGCGTCGCTAAGCGGCGCTTTTTTGTCTTCGCCCCGAACCAGTTCTGCAATCATATCTTTCACCAGGTCTTCTCCCACCGAGTCGGAAGCGTCTTCTTCCCCGCGGGAAAAAGCCTGGGTGAACAGATCCTTCATCCGGTAAACGCCCGCCGGAGTCTGCAGGTATTTGTTCTGTATGGCGCGGCTGACGGTGGATTCGTGGATGCCGATTTCCGCCGCCGCGTCGCTTAAGCGCATGGGCTTTAACGGGCTTTTGCCCAGGCAGAAATCGGACTGGCGGTTTAAGATGCACTGGCTGATTTTCAAAAGCGTGCTTTTTCGCTGTTCCAGACATTTTTTCAAAAAAATCAGTTCGTTCTTCTTCTGTTCACAGTATTGAAGCGTCTCCGCATCTGTGGTCGTCTTCATAAGCCGGCTGTATTCCGGGCGGATGCCTACGGTGGGCGCGGAGCCGGCATTCAGGCGGATTTCCCATCCAGTTTCGGTTTTTCCAAAAATAATATCCGGAATGATGTAGGCAGGCTGGCCGGCGCCCCGCCCGTTTAAAGGGATGGGGTTTAACTGCCGTATAATCTGGGCGCAAGCGCGGACTTCCTCTTTGGAAATCTTGTGCCGCAAGGCGATTTTTCCATAATTGCCCGCGGCCAGCGATTCCAGTTCCTGGCAAATCAATAATTTGCACAACGGGTTTCCCTGGTGGAAGCGGTCAATCTGAATGCAAAGACATTCCTGCAGACTGCCGGCGCCCACGCCGGCGGGGTCCATGCGTTGGAGCTTTCGGCGTATGCGGGAGACGTCTGGGAGGGGAGCCTGAAGCGCCTGGGCGATTTCGCCGTCATTTGCCAGAACATAACCCCGGTCGTCCATCAGCGCCAGAAGATAGTCGAAAATCCGGGCGTCTTTCGGGGATAATTTTTCTTTCAGCTGCCACCGGAAATGGTCGGCCATGTGGTCTTCCTCTGCGCGAAACAAGCTTAATTTCTCCCAATAGGAGTCTTCATCCCCGTCATTTTTTTGCGCTGAGAACCGGGACGGTCGCAGAAGTCGTATACGGACACAGCGCCGGGGGATTCTTTTGCCGCGGCGTTTTGCACTTCCAGCAGGGGATTGTCCAGTTCCTCTTTGGATAAAAACTGCTCCAGTTCATAGTTGTTGAGGGCCAGGATGTGCAGAGAATAAATCTGTTTCTGGGAGAGTATCTGCTTTTGTTCCAGCTCCTGGGAAAATGACAGCATAGGGAATCACCACCTTCGCGGCCGCAAAAAAAGCTTATCGTTTCCTGGAATTTCTGAATATTAGGATAGCCATAAAAAGGCCAACCAATCCGCTGACGGCGCCGATAATGAACACGATGCGGTAGCCGGCGGCTCCGGAATATTTATCCAGGACGGCGCCAATCACCGTGTACATAAACGCGTCCGGCAAAAATCTGATGGCGGAGGCGAATTCCGCCGCAATGGCGTTGATGGAAGAGGGAACGCCGGCCTCCGTAAAGGTGGCAAAATAGATGCCGCGGTTGATGTAGATGGCGAAACCGAAAGCGAACATCAGGACGGTGGCCGTCATCAAGAAGGATGCAGTGGAGGGCAGAACCGCCATCACGCCGAATCCCACGGTGATGATGCAAAAGGCGATGGCCATGGTCAGGGAAGAGGAATGAATCTTATCCGCGATCACGCCGCCGGATGTTCCGCCCACGATTTGAAGCCCCCAGGTCCTTATGGTGCCGATGGTGGCCGCGAATACCGTGGTGGCGCCCATAACGCCCGTCAGATACGGCGTTAAATATCCCAGACAGATGAAGCAGGTCATGGTGCAGAAGATGGCAATCGTAACCATCCAGATTTCCGGTTTCTTTAAGGCGATTTTAAAATTTTTAAGGATCGAGCTTTTCTCCCCGCCGGCATCCACGGCTTTTTTCTCATAAGGGATTAAGATAAAGGTGACTGCTCCCAGAATAATGTTGATGATGGCGTAGGCAAAGATGACATTCCGAAGCCCCAGGGTTTCCGTGGCGGCATGGTTGAAGATGGCCACAATGCCCAGCCCCATGGCGGTGGTCAGAATGCCCCGCAGGCCCTCCAGCAGACCGAATAGGCGGCCCTGTTCCTTATCCGACCCCAGGTTTACGCACGTAGTCAATCAGCGTGGGCCGGCACATAGCAGATCAGCGAGCCGATGCCGTAGGCTCCCATCAGGTTGCCCAGCTGTGCATTGGTGTATCCGAACGTGTTCAGCATAGAATCGTAGTAAGAATAACGCAGATAGGAAAGCTGGTAAATCAGTCCGGTCGCGGCGGACAGGATAACCAGAACAAACCGCTTATTTCTAAAAATTGAGTTTTTTGGCATAGCATCCTCCTTATATAAAAAGCTGTTTTTTGGTTCACGGCATGATATATAAAGAGTAGCGAATTCTGTGCCAATTCTATAATTTATAAAAAATAAATAGAATTTATTTGTTTATGATATTTATAAAGAGATTATTTGTATTTTTGTAGTCAATGTCATATTTTTTAGTTTCACAGACAATGCCTGGTGGGAGATGCCAAGTTTTTTGCTGCAATGGGTTAATTTTCCGTGGGTTTCCACCAGGGCCTTTTCGATAATGGCCCGCTCATACTGATTGACCATATAGTTGATATTGTTTTCGATGACTAGCTCAGTGTTTTCACTCCTTTTTTTCATAAATTCGCTGTAAAAGTCTTCTGGGTTTTCTTTTTCCCGTTTAAGGATGGACTCTTCCATGCGCTCCCGGATATAGGAAGGCAGGTGTTCCATCCCCAGATAGCCGTTCTTTTCGGAAGCCAGGTTGAAGGCGCTTTCCAGCACAATGAGGAAACTCTTGGTCTGGACGTAATCAAGGAAGTGGGGCCGGGAGGCGAATTCCTGACGCATGACCATACTTCAAAGAATTTCCGTGACGCATTGTGGTTCCCCGCACTGATAAGCAGGGAATTGTATGCAAACTGGGAAAGCAACGGCAAGAAAGACATGCGCACCCGTATCCATGAGAAAACAGCAAAGCTTCTGGCCGAGCACAGAGCAGAGACGCTGCCGGACGATGTGGTGAAACAGTTGGATGCAATTCTTGCGGAAGCGGAAGAAAGCACAAAATAAAAGCGAAATGAGTCTGAGAAGAAAGCGGATGGGCGGATGCGAAAAAGCTCATACAGAAAATCCTCCAAAAAATTCTGTGGTTTTAAATGCCCGTCCGCCAGTCTTCAGACAGAATTGAATAGAGAAAAAAGGGATAAAACCTGCCAAGCTTTGCCGGCGTCGTTTTATCCCTTTTTGGGCGTCATTCACTTTTTCTTCGCGTTATCTGCATATGCTGGCGGCGGTAAGAATCGGTGTCCTTGACACGCAGCTCGTTTTCTACCTGATCCAGCTGTTTTTGCAGCTTTTCCAGTTTTTCCGGGTCGTCCTGGGCCCGGGCGATTTCCTGTTCCAGCTTCGCTTTCTTTTCCTTTAACTTTTTAATCTCCGCGTCCACCTTGTCGGTGCTGACGGTGACTTCCTCCCCGCCGTCCTTTTTCCCGTCTTTGTTGTACAGGCCCGGGGTAGGCTGGGGTTTTTCGGGAATGTATTCGTCCTGCCTGCGGGCGGGTTTTACGGGTGAATCGGCCTTTTTCGCGTTGTCGGCTTCTTTTGCGGCATTAACCTCTTTTTCATCGTCGGCTTCTTTCGCGGCGTTGGTTTCTTTTTCCGAGCCGGTTTTCTTTGCGGCGATGGAATCGGCAGCCGTCTGCAGTGTGTTCATGTGATTATTAATTGCGTTCAGCATAAGCGCGCCTCCTAACTGGCATTTGCATATTTATGTAGTTATCTGTGATTTTATTTTAACTCCAAAAAAAAACAATGCAAGGATTTTGCAATGAATGGCGTCTGGGATGCGCTGAAATGCCGCAAATCCATTGCCATTCCCTTTCTTTTTTCGTATAATATAGTCAAACTGCACAAGATGGAGGAAAAAGATGAGATTAAAATTGATCGCGTGTAAAGCGTTGTCCAGAGAGCTTTCTTATATTTTGGCATTGTCGAAAAACACGGTGGACGTGACCTGGATTCGGCAAAAATACCACGATACGCCGGAGATTCTGCACCGGACTTTGCAGCAGGAGATCGACGCGGTAGAGTCGGAGGAGGACATCCACACCAATAAGCTGGGATTCGCCGCAGACGGAGAAAAGGACGATTTTGAGGCCATTTTGCTGGGGTACGGCCTGTGCTCCAACGCCATTTTGGGGTTGACCGCCAAAAAGCATAAGCTGGTGATTCCAAAAGCCCACGACTGCATCACGCTGCTGCTGGGCTCCAAGGAGCGTTACAAGGAATGCTTCCAGTCCATGCCCGGCTGTTTCTGGTACACGGCCAGCTGGGTGGAAAATTCGGACGTGCCCGGGGAGGAGTACAGAAAGAAGCAGGAGGCGTATTACAGAGCCAAAGGCTACGAGGACGAAGTGCTGGAGGGTCTGATGGAAGAGGTGGACGGCTGGACCGACAATTATGAAAGCGCGGCCTATATCCAGATGCCATTCTTTGACGGGGAGGAATACCAGGCATACGCCAAGCGCGCGGCCGCCTATTATAACTGGAACTTCCATCTGGTGGAAGGGAAAACGTCCCTGATGGAGCGGTTCGTGGCCGGAGACTGGAACGAGGAAGATTTCCTGGTGCTAAAGCCGGGGGAGACGGCGGAGTTCTCGCCCGAGAACGACGTAATCAAGAAGGCGGATTGAGAAATGAAGAGTCAGGAAAAGAAAAAACCATCCGCCCCCGCCAGCGACCTGCAGAAAATACCCGGCGTGGGCGCCAATATGGAGCGGCATCTGCAAAACATCGGCATCCGGTGCGTCGCGGATCTGCGGGGAAAAGACCCCGAAGAGCTGTACCGCCTGGACTGCCTGCAAAAAGGCTTCCAGGATGACCGCTGCGTGCTGTATGTCTTCCGCTGCGCGGTGTATTTTGCGGAGCATGAAAAGCGCGACGCGGAGAAATTAAAGTGGTGGTATTGGAAGGATCGGGAGTACCCGGAAAAAGAGGACTGTGATGATTTTTAAGACGAAACAGACGAAAAAAGCCGCGGCGCTGTTTGCGGGCTGGCAGGAGACGGTGATCTGGTCGTGCTTGCAGGGCGTGATGGGACAACTATATGTGGATTCCCTGGAAAATCCCGCCAGCGCCATGATCATGCTGGGTGATTTCTGTTATTTTGCGGGAACGCCCAACGAGGAGCTCATCCTGCTCAAGCCCTGGCGCGCCAGAGAAAATCGGCCGCAGGATGAAAATGAGCCGGAAGCAATACTGGTTCCTCAGAATGAGTCGTGGGGCGCGCGCATAGAACGCTGCTTCGGGGCGCGGGCCAAAAAAGTGACCCGCTACGCCATCAAAAAAGAACCGGGCGTTTTTGACCGGGAAAAACTGCAGGCAGCGGTCGATGCCTGCCCGGACGGGTATGTTCTGCAGATGATCGACGAAAAGTTATTCCACCGCTGCCGAAAAATCGCCTGGTGCCGGGATTGGGTGGCCCAGTATGAGGACTATTCTCTGTACGAAAAGCACGGGCTGGGCGCGGCAGCTTTAAAACACGGAGCGCCCGTGGCGGGAGCCTCCTCTTTTTCCGGCTACCTCGGCGGCATAGAAGTGGAGATCATCACCCGAGAGGATCATCGCCGGAAAGGGCTGGCCTACGCCTGCGGGGCCAAATTAATCCTGGAATGCCTGAAACGGGGCTGGTATCCCAGCTGGGACGCGCGCACGAAATGGTCCGTGGCGCTGGCGGAGAAGCTGGGGTATCATTTCGACTACGCGTACGACGCGTACGAAATTTATTGCAATTCTAATTCCCTCAGCCTATGCATAGATTGTAAAAACAGTTCATTTAGGGGATGTTTTTGAAAGATTATATTGAAGAGCGGGCTGTGAAAATCGCTCATTATATTATTGATTCCAAAGCGACTGTGCGCCAGACGGCGAAAAAATTTGGAATAAGCAAGAGTACAGTACATACGGATGTGGTAAAATGGAACGCTATACAAATGAGCGCCGGGGACTGGAAAAACCTGCTGTGCAAAGACGACAGGGGGTGGGCGTGATTTCCAGGAAAAAAGAATTAGACTATCGTTTTCACAATCCCAATACGCCGGAAGCTACAGCTGATTACATATTAAAGATTCTCATTGAGGCGAACCAAAAAAGAATTGAGCGGATTTTAGAGGAGGAAACCTTTAAGTGCGCGAACCTGGAAAACCAAAAGCAGAGCCGCTTGAAATAGCGGCTCTTGCCATGCAAACTCATCCCATGGAGCCATAAACCATTTCGGACAAAGAGTTTATGAAAACCCTGGATGAATATGGATCGCTTAAGTATTCGGACATTACGCACAATACATACGCGCCCGACGGATGGAAGATGATCGCGGCGTCGTTTTCAACGGAGTCCAGTTCGCCGGTCTTGTTGGCGGTTTCCACGCCGGAGGGCACGCCTGCCGGAATCTTGCCCCGGCGTTCCTGCTGCTTCATATACTGAAGGATCTGACTGGACCCCGGCAGACCGCCATTGTAAATGCTCATCAGGAAATTTCCGCAGTCGTAGACCGATGTATAATTATCGTCCTGGTCGTTGGGCTGGAGCATCAGCCGGCCCATATGCGTGTCCCCGAACCCGTGGTTCATGCAGTATTCGTTGACCTTTGCCATTCCGGCCTGCGCGTCCCCGCCGCCTAACATAGTCACCAGAGAATTGCAGGCGGTGTTGTCGCTGACGGAAATCATTACGCTGATCAGGGACTCGTATTGGCTGACATCCTCCACTGTCTCATAGACGCACCCGGCGACAAAAAGCTTGATTAAGCTGGCCGCCTGCATTTGGTGGCTGTTCACAGACGAAAGGGCGCCGTCGGATATGCGCCCGGCGCTGACGGCAACCGAGCCGCCCGCCGCAAACTGGGATGTGATCATATCCTGGATCTGCGTTTCTAAAGAGGCTGTCGCCGGATTGCTGCCGCCTTCGTCGTTGGCCTCCGGCTCGGGCGGTCCCAGGGTCGCTTCCTGGGATAAGTCTTCTAAAGATTCTTCGGGGGCGGCGTTCTCCTGGGAAGCGTCCGGGGCGGCGGTTTCTTCCGGGTTTTCCGGCTCTGTGGTTTCCTGGGACTCTTCGGGAACCATCGCTACAGGAGTTTCTTTTTTCGCCTCTTTTTTGAGAGCGTCGTCGGAAACAGAGCCTTTTATCTCGACGGGCGCGGCTTTTTTGCCTTCTTTTGCCTTGACCGCCGTGGTTTTTTCGCCTTTGGCGGTTTTCGCGTCATCTTTTGGGTAAAAAGCTCTTGCCGCGAACAAAATCAAGCCAACCGCCAATGCGCCGGCCGCCAAAAATATCGCTAATTTTATAAAAAATTCTTTTATTTTTTCTTTCACATGTCGCTCCTCTTATCGTAGATATTGGCTGTTTACGTAGCCTTCTTGGTTCAGGCTCGGCACATACACATACCAATATTCGCCTGCGGACATGTCAATGACGTCCACTTCCGCGCCGTTGGAAATCTTGCCGATTTCGTTGGACGCGTCGAACGCCGTGGCATTTCTGAGGGCCAGATACCCGGAAGCCACATTGGCGTAGTATACGCCCAGATAAGTGCGGCCGCTCGGACGGCTGGCCGTTACCGGCGATGTTGTGAGGTAGGCGCTGTTGGTATAGCCGTACATTCCCAGAGACGGGCTGTATACGTACCAGTATGAACCGCCGGTTTCCATAGCCCATACATAATCGCCGTTATTCATCTGCCCGATCTCATTGGAGCTGTCAAACGCTTTTGCGTTTCGGAGCGCCAGATAGCCTTTCTGGAGGGACACATAATACTGTCCCAGGTGATTGACCGGCGCGGCCGCGGAGCCGATGATCTTTCCCTGCGGTTGGGGCTGCGCCTGCGCTTGCGCCGCCGGCTGAGGCGTGGCGGTGGCCGGGGCGGGTGTGGCCGCTGCGCTTACTTTCTTGCTGGATAAATTTTCGCTTTCCACATAGCCGTAAGTCTTGGATTTATTTGCGTAAATATAATCGAAATTACCTGCCATATCCGCCATCAATGTGACTTTCTGGCCGCGCTCCAGGATGCCCACGGCCGACGCGTCTCCTTTGGGAAGGCTTCGGATGGTCATGGTTTCCCCGTCCTCAATGTCCACGTATTTCGTCACTGGCTCCGTCACCGCCTCCTTTTCGTTCGTCAGATAATAATTGGGCATATAGCCGGTGATTTTTTCCGCCTTTATGTAAATCTTCCAGTATTCATCGTCTTCTTTGTCGATCAGGGAGACCTTTTCCCCGTTGGAAAGCTTTGTTAAAACATCGCTTTCCTCGTCTGCGTCTTCACGCACTTTCACAACGTCTGTGCAGCCCGTGACATAGTAATCGCCGATTGTTTCGACAGAACCGCCCTTGCCGCTTGAGAGCTTCATCCCGCCAAAAATCACCGCGCCCAAAACGCCGAGTCCCGCCAGCGCGCCCCACAGGATCACGGCGGGGGAAGGCTTAAAGCTCCCGTTACGGTTGGGCGGCGCGCCGTGGTTCGCGCCCCTGGTTTGGCCACCGGCATACCCCGGATGAGGGCTGGAGTAATTGGGCTGAAAGCCGGGCCCGGGACCGCTTGCGCCGGGGCCATTATTTGAATAGCCGGACTGGCCGGCAGGCTGTCCCATAGGATCCGCGTTTGCGTTATCTATGGACTTTCCGCAGTTTGGGCATATTTTCCAGTTTTCTTTTAATTCTTTACCGCATTTAGCGCAAAACATACTTATTCCTCCATAATGTGGAACGGTTGCTTGATAAAGTTCACTAAAAAAATATTTCAACTTAATTATACGACAAAAAATATTTATATACAATCTGAAAATAAATTAAATTAATGGAAACTAAGTTCATTTTCTTTTTCCGCGCCCGGGGGCATATAATGAGTCGAAGCGAAGTGACTATAAAGCATTGGGATGGTGCGGGATATGAACATAGCGGCTTATTGCAGAGTATCTACGGATAAATCGGATCAGCTCAACAGTCTGGAAACGCAGAAGAATTTTTTTATAGAATACACGAAGAAGCACGGCCATAATCTGGTCCAGTTATATGCGGACGAGGGGATTTCCGGGACGAAAATCAAAAACCGGAAGGAGTTTTTACGGCTTATGAATGACGCGCGGCGCGGATTGTTTGAGATGGTGGCGGTAAAAGACATCTCCCGCTTTGCCCGGAACACCGTGGATCTGCTGCAGAGCGTGCGCGCGTTGAAGGCGCTGGGGATCGAGACGACTTTTCTGACGGCTAACATGTCTGTCCTGGGGCAGTCGGAATTTGTCCTGACGATTTTTGGCGCGCTGGCCCAGGAGGAGAGCGCCAACACGTCCAAGCGCATTAAATTTGGAAAAAAGATGAACGCCGAGAAAGGGCGCGTGCCGAATCTTGTCTACGGCTACGACAAGATCATCGGGGAATGTTTCGACATGTCCATCAATCCGGCGGAGGCGAAAATCGTCCGGCAGATCTACGACTGGTACACAAACGAGGGCCATGGCTCGGCGAAGATTTCCAACATGCTCAATGAAAGAGGGCTGAAGACGAAGCGAAACTGTAATTGGAGTCAGAACGCGGTCAGCCGGATTTTGACCAATGAACTTTACACGGGGAAAATTATCAATGGAAAACAGGAGGTTTCCGATTTTCTCACCGGCGCGCGCAGGCAGAAAGAGGAGGCGGACTGGATGGTGACAAAGCGGCCGGATCTGCGGATTATTGAGCCGGAGCAGTTTCAAAAAGCGCAGGAGATCCTCTCGGACAGGCACAGGGCTTTTCAGATAAAAGGAGAGCGGCACAGCAACAAATATCTTTTTAGCACGGTGATTAAATGCAAGGAATGCGGCTGGTCTTTTCGGCGCGTCGTCCGCACCTATAAGAATACGTATGTTCGCTGGGTCTGCTCCGGGCACAACGGCAAAGGGGCCGGCAGCTGTCCCAACGCGGTGACGCTGGACGAGGAGGATCTGATTGGGCGGCTGGAAACGTACATGGCCCAGATGCTGCAGTCGAAAAAAAAGATTATCGCCCGTACAGTCAGAGAATTTTCCCGGGTCTACAGGGCAAAGGATGAAAATATTAATTACGCGAAGGAGCTGGAGGCGGAGTGGACGAGACTGCGAAAGAGGCGGCAGAAATACATGGACATGTATGCGGACGATCTAATCAGCCGCCAGGAGCTGAATGACAAAATCGGGAGTATGAAGGCGGAGATGGAAAGGCTGGAGAGCGACCGGCGGATGGCGGAGCGTCATCTGGAAAAAAGCGGCCGGCTGGAGGAGATTTTGCAGAAGACCTTTCAGAACATCGAGGACGTTGCCTCGATTCGCGACATGACCAATGAGCAGCTCAAACAGATCGTCAGCAGAATTGAAGTGGACAAGGACGGTCATGTGGACTTTTATCTGCGGCTATTCGGGGATTTAGGGCTGGAAGGCGCCGTTCTTTTTCATGACGACTGTACATAAGGACATGGTGGACCGCCTGGTGCAGATCAACCCGGAACTGGCCGGGGAAGTCCGGCGGGTATTAGACGTGAATAAGCAGGAGAGGCACATACGGGGCGGGTTGGCCACGAAAGAGAAGTACCTCCACAAATCCCACAAGGCTTATTTCTGAAACTTCCTTAACTAACTGTTGAAAAAAATGCAAAATTTAATATAATAGAATTACAGTGTATAAAGTTATTAAGAAGTTTCAAGAAGCACATAAGTGAAAAGGGAGGCAAAAAGATGAAATTTAGGAACCGGAGAAAGCGCTGGCGCAGGGGAGGGGGGATTTTCTTCCTGGCCGTCTGCCTGCTTTTGTCTGTGTCTGTGCCGGCGTCGGCGGCCATGGACGTGGAGGATCTGGACGAAAGTTTGTTTTCAGAAGCGCAGCTTGAGCCGCCGAAGGCGCAGAGCTTCACGCAGACGGCGTCGAAAAAAGGCCTGCAGTTTGGGGAAAGTCTGGATGACGCCATTGATCTGGGCATCCGCCACTGTCTGTTTAACGTAAATATCACAGAGTTTATGGACGCGTCCGGCAACCTGCTGGAGTATGACTACAATGGCCAGACGTATCTGTTTAACCTGGATGCTTTCGAGCGGTGGGGAAGCTTGTTTTCTCAGCTGCAGGACGCGGGCATCAACCTGTCGGTGGAGTTTTTGCTCCCCTGGGAAGACGGGCAGACGGATCTGATCCATCCTGCGGCGCGCACGCCCGGCGCCCATAATTATTACGCCTGGAACATAAGCACAAGGGAAGACGCACAGCGGTATGCGGCGTTATTCAGCTGCATCGCCCAGGAGTTTAACGGCAAAAATGACCTGGGATATATCTATAATTACATCATCGGAAACGAAGTGAACGCCTATTCGCAGTGGCATTACACCGGCTCGGATTCTCTGGAGGAAAACGCGAAATTATACGCGGACACATTCCAGATCGTCTACACGGCCGTGCGGGAACACGACACGCAGGCTCGGGTCAGCATTTGTCTGGAGCACAGTTGGAATACAGAGATTCCCGGCCACGTGCACAGCGCGAAATCATTTCTGGACACATTTGCCAAGCGTCTGGGCAAATTCGGCAGCCCGGATTTTGCTATCAGCTACCATGCCTATGCAGAGCCTCTGACGGCGGCGGATTTTTGGAATAACTCCGAAGAGCGGGTGCAGGACAGCGTGCATTCACCCTGCATTACCATGAAAAATATCGAACAGCTGACCAAGTATGTGAAGGACCAGTACGGCGCCAAAACCAGGATCATGCTGACGGAGCAGGGATTTTCCTCCCACGGGGCGAACGGTCAGATGAAGCAGGCGGCGGCCATCGCGTACGCTTATTATAAGGCGGAATACAACGATATGATTGACTGC
This sequence comes from uncultured Lachnospiraceae bacterium, assembly GCA_948444865.1. GTDB lineage: Bacteria > Bacillota > Clostridia > Lachnospirales > Lachnospiraceae > MGBC164599. The sequence continues at coordinate 3,394 of CAOJVE010000030.1, read as the reverse complement.
ATTATTTTCCGCTGTCAGGCGGACGCGCCCAATGAAATCGCCCACGACGGCTTGTATATGGGATTGTGGACCGAGGGGATGGGCGCCATGAAAGCGTCCCATGAAGTGTTCAAATATATGGATACGCCCGAGGGCGAAGCATACACACAATCCTGCCGGCAGTATCTGGGGATTCAGGATTGGAGCCAGCTGATTCCCGGCTATGATCCGAAACATTTTGCCCAGTAGGAAGCGGGCGTTTTTAGAGCGTGTTTGCAAAAAAGACACGCTCTAAATAATGGGGATAAATCATTGTGAAAAAAGGTGAGAAAATGAACCGTTTGTTCAGCAACCGCGATTTGAGAAGGCTAATTATTCCGCTGATTATCGAACAATTTCTGTTGATTTTCGTGGGGCTGGCGGACTCCATTATGGTGGCTTCCGTGGGGGAAGCGGCGGTGTCGGCCGTGTCCCTGATCGACTCCGTGATGATCCTTTTAATCAACGCGTTCACCGCGCTGGCCACCGGCGGAGCCATCGTGGCCGGCCAAGCCATCGGACGGGGAGCGCCAGAAGAGGGCTGCCGCATCGTGGACCAGCTGGCCATTTTTATCAGCGGCCTTTCGGTGGCGATCATGGCGCTGCTCTATCTGGGAAAACCGTTCGTGCTCCACGTGGTTTTTGGAAACATCGAGCCGCCGGTCATGGAAAACTGCAATACGTATCTGCTGATTGTGGCGGCGTCCATTCCGTTTATGGCCTGGTACAATTCTGGGGCGGCCGTTTACCGGGCCATGGGGGATTCACGAACGCCCATGCTGATGTCCCTTTTGATGAATGGGATGAATCTGGCGGGCAACGCTCTTTTGATTTACAAGATGGGCATGGGAATCGAAGGCGCCGCCATACCCACGCTGGCCTCCCGGGCCTTTGCGGGCGTCGTGATGATTTTCCTTCTTTTGAATAAGAAGAAGACCCTTCACATGACAAAATTGTGGGGCATCCGTTTTGACGGGAAAATTTTAAAAAAAATACTTTCCATCGGCATACCCTACGGCCTGGAAAACAGCATGTTTCAGCTGGGAAAAATACTGGTTTTAAGCCTGGTTGCCACATTCGGGACGGTGTCCATCGCGGCCAACGCGGTGAGCAATTCTGTGTGCACCTTCGCAATTCTCACGGGAATGGCCACCGGCTATGCGCTGTCGTCGGTAACGGCCCAGTGCGTGGGCGCGGGAGATTACGAGCAGGTCCGCTATTACACGAAAAAGATCATGGCGGTGGCTTACGGCAGCCTGTTCGCGATGAATGCGCTGATCGTGGCGCTGCTGCCGGTGATTTTAAACATATACAGCCTTTCCCCGGAAACCGCCCGTCTGGCTTCCAAAATCATTCTTTACCACAGCGTCTGCGCCGTCGCAATCTGGCCTTCGTCTTTTACATTGAGCAATGCATTGCGGGCCTCCAACGACGCGCGGTACTGTATGATCGTCTCCATTTTTTCCATGTGGATTTTCCGCATAGGGTTCAGCTATGTTCTGGGTCAATACTTTAAAATGGGAGTTTTTGGAATCTGGGTGGCGATGACCATTGACTGGCTTGTGCGGGCGGTATTTTTCATTGTCCGCTATATAAAGGGAAAGTGGCAGTTTATCCAAATTTAAAAAGATTTTTGTCAGGTGATTGTGAGGCCGTTCAAAATACGCAAAACGGGGCTTAAAATCGTTTCCGGCGTGTTTTATATTTGCTTCTTTTTTCCAAGCGCAGATTATTGAAAGGGGCGTTTCGCAGCTGCCTGAGAAATTTACCATACCAAGGAGGGAGAAATTTGAAGAGAGAAACTGTAATCGTTCTGGACTTCGGCGGGCAGTACAATCAGCTGGTGGCGCGTCGCGTCCGGGAGTGCAAAGTGTACTGCGAAATCTATTCGTATAAAACGCCGATTGAAAAAATCAAAGCAATGGCCCCCAAAGGCATTATTCTGACAGGTGGCCCCAACAGCTGTTATGAGCCGGATTCGCCTACGTATTCCAAAGAGCTGTTTGAGCTGGGCATTCCCATTCTGGGTCTGTGCTACGGCGCGCAGCTGATGCAGCTCATCCTGGGCGGGGAAGTGGCAAAAGCGCCCGTGCGGGAATACGGCAAAACAGAGGTTATGGTCAGCGCGGATTCGCCGTTATTCCAGAATGTGTCACCGCGGACGGTTTGCTGGATGAGCCATTTTGACTATATAGCCAAAACCGCGCCCGGATTCGAGATCACAGCGCACACGGCCGACTGCCCGGTGGCAGCCGCCGAAAACAGGGTGAAAGAATTATACGCCATCCAGTTCCACCCGGAGGTGCTGCACACCCAGGAAGGCACGAAAATGATTTCCAACTTTGTATACCGCGTGTGCCGCTGCGCCGGGGACTGGAGCATGGATTCCTTTGTGGAAGAATCCATCCGCGCCATCCGCGGCAAAGTCGGCGACGGAAAAGTCCTGTGCGCCCTGTCCGGCGGCGTGGACTCCTCCGTGGCCGCCGTATTGCTGTCGAAAGCGGTGGGAAATCAGCTGACCTGCGTCTTCGTGGATCATGGGTTGCTCCGGAAAGACGAAGGGGATGAAGTGGCGCAGGTGTTTGGCCCGTCCGGCTCTTATAAACTGAATTTTATCCGCGTGAATGCGCAGGAAAGGTTTTACGCGAAGTTAAAAGGCGTGGAAGAACCGGAAAAAAAGAGGAAAATTATCGGCGAGGAGTTCATCCGCGTCTTTGAAGAAGAGGCGAAAAAAATCGGGGCCGTGGACTTCTTGGTGCAGGGCACTATCTACCCGGACGTGGTGGAGAGCGGTCTGGGCGGTGAGTCCGCCGTCATCAAATCCCACCACAACGTGGGCGGACTGCCGGATTATGTGGATTTTAAGGAGATTATTGAGCCTCTGCGGGATCTGTTCAAGGATGAGGTTCGCAAAGCCGGACTGGAGCTGGGCATTCCGGAAAATCTGGTGTACCGCCAGCCGTTCCCCGGTCCGGGCCTCGGCATCCGCATCATCGGAGAGGTGAACGCCGAGAAAATCAAAATCGTCCAGGACGCGGACGCCATCTATCGGGAGGAAATCGCAAAGGCGGGACTGGACAGAAGCATCGGGCAGTACTTCGCTGCGCTCACGAATATGAGGAGCGTTGGCGTTATGGGGGACGAACGAACGTATGACTATGCGGTCGCGTTGCGGGCGGTGAATACCGTGGATTTTATGACTGCTGAGGTGGCCGAGATACCCTGGGAGGTATTGCAGAAAGTGTCTAGTAGGATCGTGAATGAGGTGGGGCATGTGAATCGGGTGATGTATGATATTACGAGTAAGCCGCCAGGGACGATCGAGTTCGAGTGATGAAATGGGATTTAAGAAGCTAGTATTTATGCGGGTTGCAAG